>NZ_JBHWGV010000001.1:167197-175658 GCF_042732955.1 Kitasatospora sp. NPDC059747
TCTATCTCCGAGTTGACCGCCCGCGGCTCTCCTCCCCGTCTCCGGCGCGCCGCTCGTCCTGGGGGGGGCGGGGTGTGCCGCCGGGGGCGTGCGGCCCCACGGCTCCCGGCTCAGCGGGAGCCGAACTCCGCGTTCCACGAGGCGTTGCCCGTCCGGGCCAGCCCGACCTCGGTGTGGTTGGGGTCGAGCATGATGTCGCGGTGGCCGGACGAGTTGATCCACCCGTCGACGGCCGCGTCGATGTCCGTGGGGCCGTAGAACGCGATCTCGCCCCAGCTCCGGAAGTTGTAGCCGAGGCCCCTCAGGATGCCCGGCGAGTCGCAGAAGTGCCCCGAGACGCGACGCTGGTTCATCTGGTCGGCATTGCACCGGGCGGCCTGGGCGAGGGTCTCGTTGTAGCGGAGCGCCGGCCGTCCGTACTGCGCGCGCAGGTCGTTGACCCGCTGGAGGAAGCGCTGCTCGACGGACGTCCCGTTGTTCTGGCCGCCGTTGCCGACGAGGTCGAAGCGCTGGGACGCGGTGCCGTTGCAGTTCTCCACCGTGGCCTCCCGGTCGAGGCCGTTGAAGGTCAGGCAGCGGCTGTCGAGCGCGTTGTGGATGTAGGTGCCGCCCTCGGCGGCGTTCTCCAGGGTCCACTGCTGGTTGGCGCCCGCCCACCAGTGGATGAACTGGGTGGTGCGGCTGTCCCTGGTGTCCATCTCGACGACGCGCTCGGTGCCGTTGACGTTGCGGACGAAGTCGACCCGCCCGCCCGGCTTGTTGGAGATCCAGAACGAGGTCGAGGCGTCCCGGTAGTTGCGGGCGACGATCCGCGAGCCCTCGCCGTCGATGGTCGCCAGGGCGTAGCCGTTCTGGTGGTCCTGGATCGTGACCGTCTGTTCGACCACGTCCGACGTGGCGGCGCTCGCGGGCGCCGCGGCGAGCGCGGTGAGGCCGGAGGCCGATATCGCGGACACGGCGAGCGCCACCGCCGCCAGGCGGGAACGGCGGCGGACGGTGGAAAGGGCGATGTGCGACACGGGACTCTCCTGCCTCGGGGCGGCCCGCGCGCGGCTGCGATCGCGGGGCGGGAGACAGGACACCAAGCGTGCGTAGACAATCGATCAACAACGCGTCAGCGCACGCCCCACCCGGCACACCCCCTGCCTGGCCTGGCAGGATGTCCGACCGTGACACACAGCGAGAGTCCCCGGCCCGCCACCGGTCAGCGGCGCCGAGGCCGCGGAGGCCACGGGAACGACGTCCCCTGGCCCAGGCGCCCCCTGCTGACGGCGCTGTGGATACCGGCCGCCGCCGTCCTGCTGCCGCTCGGCGGGGCCCTCGGCGCGTTCGGGCTCTGGATGCTGGTGCCCTCGCTGGCGCTGGTCCTCACCGGGATGACCGGCCTGGTCGTCGCGCTCTGGGGCCTCTGCCCGTCCAAGGCCCTGCGGAAGGTCTCCCTCGGCCTGCTCCTCGCCCCGCTCATCGCCGTGCCGCTGCTCAGCATGAACACCGCGCAGGCCACCGTGCTGACGATCCGCGGCACCGAACACCCGGGCACGGTCGCCGACATCCGCGTCATCCACGGCAAGACCACGACCTACGACTGCGACGTCCGCTACGACGACGCCCCGGACCGCACCCACGCCGTCGACTGCGGCGCCGCCGACACGGCCGGCGAGCGCGTGGCCGTCACCGAGGACCCGGGCGGCCTGGTCTCCCCCGAATTCTCCGGCCAGGCCGCGGGCGGGCGCTTCGACCTGGTCATGGCCGCCTTCTTCGACACGGTCCTCGTCGCCGTCGCCGTCGTCACCGCGACGATCGGCGTCCTCGTCCACCACCACCGCACCCGCAGGGCGCAGTCCGGCGCAGGACCTACCGCGCCGCGCGCATGATGTCGGCCACCGTCGCCGCCTTGAGCTCCGAGTAGGCCAGCAGGCTGCCCGCCGCCAGCGCCGCCTCGCGCTTCACGCGCGCGTACCGTGCGGCCGTCTCCGGGTGTGCCCGCAGGTGGTCGCGGAACGCGAGGTTGGCGGCCCACAACGGCCCGTCCAGCGCCATGACGTGGACGTTCGCCGCCTGACCGGTGCGCCGCCGCAGGTACGCGCGGCCCGGGACGCCGGCCTCGCCCAGGTGCTCGAACCCGAGCTCCCGCACGCGCGCCACGGCGACCCCGAACTCGCCCGCCACGCACCCGACCTGGACGTCGATCACCGGTTTGGCGTCCAGGCCGGGCACCGCCGTGGAGCCGATGTGCTCGACCTCGCAGACGGTCAGGCCGCGCAGCGCGCCCCGCACGCGCGCCACCAGCGCACTCCCCAGCTCCACCCAGGCCGGGTCGTACGCCACCACGTGAACGGGCTCGTCGACGGAAGTCACACCCGGAAGGCTACCGAACCGGAATCAGCAGATCCGCGGCAGCTGCTCCCCCATCGGCAGGTCGACGACCCGCGTCCCGCCGAAGCCGGTCCGGGCGACGACCATCCCGGGGTGGTCCTCGACGCACTCGCCGATCACCACGGACTCCGCGCCGAGCGGGTGGGCCCGCATGGCGGCGAGGACCGCGTCCGCCTCGTCGCGCGGCACGAAGGCGACGAGCTTGCCCTCGTTGGCGATGTACATCGGGTCCAGGCCCAGGACGGAGCACGCGTTGGCCACCGCCTCCGGCACGGGGACGGCCCGCTCGGTGATCACCACGCCGACCCCGGCCGCCGCGGCGATCTCGTTGAGCGAGGCCGCCAGGCCGCCCCGGGTGGGGTCGCGCAGGACGTGGACGTCACGCGTCACCCTGAGCATGGCCTCGACGAGCCCGCCGAGCGCCGCGCTGTCGCTGCGCACCTCGACGCCGAACTCCAGGCCCTCCCGCACGCTCATGATCGCCACGCCGTGCAGCCCGATCGGCCCGCTGAGGATGACCACGTCGCCCGGTTCGGCCCGCTGCGGCCGGATGTCGACGCCGGCCGGGACGAGACCGATGCCGGCGGTGTTGAGGTAGATGCCGTCGCCGTGCCCGGCCTCGACCACCTTGGTGTCCCCGGTGGCGACCTCGACCCCGGCGGCGCGGGCGGCGGCGCCGAGGGCGCGGGCCACGCGGTCGACGACGGCCATCTCCACCCCCTCCTCCAGGATGAAGCCGCAGGAGAGGTAGGCGGCGCGGGCGCCGCTCATGGCGAGGTCGTTGACGGTCCCGTTGACGGCGAGGTCGCCGATGCAGCCGCCGGGGAAGAACAGCGGCCGCACGACGTAGGAGTCCGTCGAGAAGGCGAGCCGGGCGCCGCCGAGGTGGAGGACGGCGGAGTCGCCGAGTCCCTCCAGGGCCTGGCCGCCGAACGCGGGCGCGAAGATGTTCGCCACGAGCTCCGCGGACATCGCCCCGCCGCCCCCGTGCCCCATGACAACCCTCGGGTGATCACGCAACGGCAGCGGACAGCTCCAGCCGGAGAAGTCCAACGCGCCGGTGTCCGTGAGCAGTTCGACGTCAGCCAACGCGACTCGCCTCCTGAGCGGAAAGGGGCACGACCGGCACGCTCAGCCGCCGGTAGAGGTAGTACGCCGCGCAGGCCCCCTCACTGGAGACCATGGTGGCGCCGAGCGGGGTGCGCGGGGTGCAGACGGTGCCGAAGGCCTCGCACTGGTGGGGCTTCAGCAGCCCCTGCAGCACCTCGCCGCTGCGGCACGCGGCGGGCTCGCAGGTCGTGATCCCGCCGACGTCGAAGCGGTGCTCGGCGTCGTGGTCGCGGTAGCGCGGCGAGAGCCGCCAGCCGCTCAGCGGGATGACGCCGATGCCGCGCCAGGCGCGGTCGGCGACCTCGAAGACGTCCTCCAGCATGGCGCGCGCCGCCGGGTTGCCCTCGGGCCGGACGGCTCGCGGGTAGGCGTTGTCGACGGTGTGTTCGCCGCGCTCCAGCTGGCGGACGGTGCGCCGGATGCCCTCCAGGATGTCCAGGGGCTCGAACCCGGTGACGACGATCGGCACCCGGTGGCGCTCCGCGAGCGCCGGGTACTCGTCGGTGCCCATGACGCTGCACACGTGCCCGGCGGCGAGGAAGCCCTGGACGCGGCAGTCCGGCGAGTCCATGATCGCCTCGATGGCCGGGGGCACCCGGACGTGCGAGACGAGCATGCTGAAGTTGCGCAGGCCCTGCTTCCTGGCCAGGTGGACGGCCATGGCGTTGGGCGGGGCGGTGGTCTCGAAGCCGATGCCGAAGAAGACGACCTCGCGGTCCGGGTTCTCCCGGGCGATCTTGAGCGCGTCGAGCGGCGAGTACACCACCCGGACGTCGCCGCCCTCGCCGCGGACGCGGAACAGGTCGCGGTCCGTCCCCGGCACCCGCAGCATGTCCCCGAAGGAGCAGAAGATCACCTCGGGCCGGGCGGCGATCGCGAGCGCCCGGTCGATCACCTCCAGCGGGGTGACGCACACCGGACAGCCCGGGCCGTGGATCAACTCGACTTCCTCCGGCAGGAGTTGGTCGATGGCGTGCCGGATGATGCTGTGCGTCTGGCCGCCACAGACCTCCATCAGCGCCCACGGCCGGGTGACCGTCGCCCTGATGTCGGCGAGCAGCCCCTCCGCGAGCTCGGGGTTGCGGAACTCCTCCAGGTACTTCACCGTCCGGCCTCCTCAGCCCCGCGGTCCGTCCCCACTGCCTCCGCCGCCCGCGCCGCTTCCCACGGGTCGCCGAACTCCTCCTGCAGCAGCCCGAGTTCCTCGAACAGCTCCAGGGTCCGCCGGGCCGACTCCTCGTCCAGGCGCTGGAGCGCGAAGCCCACGTGGACGATCGCGTACTCCCCCACCGCCAGGTCGGGCAGGTACTCGAGGCACACGTCCTTGACCACCCCGCCGAAGTCCATGACCGCCATCCGGGTCCCGTCGCGTTCCTCGATCTCCGTCACCCTGCCGGGCACCGCCAGGCACATGCGCCCTCACTCCTCCCGGGTGGCCGCCGAGCGGGCGGCCACCATCAGCTGGCCGAGCGCCAGCCCTCCGTCGTTGGGCGGCACCCGGCGGTGCCGCAGCACGGTGAAGCCGTCCTCCCCGAGGCCGCTCGCGCAGGCCGAGGAGAGCAGCGCGTTGGCGAAGACGCCACCGCTGAGCGCCACCGTCGAAATCCCGTACTCCTCCCGGGCGGCCGCGCAGATCCGCCGGACGAGCGAGGCCACCCCGGCGTGGAAGCGCGCGGCGATCAGCCCGGCCGGGGCGCCCGCGGCCAGGTCCGCCAGCACGGCGGCCAGCACCGGCCCCGCTTCGGCGGTCCAGGCGCCCGCCCGCTCCGACAGCCCGAAGGCGTACCCCTCGACCGTCCCGAATCCGTCCGTCCCGGGCCCGACGGCCGCGGCCTCCAGTTCGATGGCCGCCTGGGCCTCGTACCCGGCCCGGTGGCAGACGCCGGCGAGCGAGGACACCGCGTCGAAGAGCCGGCCCATGCTGGAGGTCGGCACACAGTTCAGTCCGCAGTCCAACTGCCGCTCCAGCAGCCGCAGTTCCTTCTCCGGGCAGGCCTCGACCGGCGGCAGCCCCGCCGCCCACGGCAGCCCGGCGGCGCGCAGGTGCGCGAGCGCCGTCCGGTACGGGCGCTCGACCGCCGCGTCCCCGCCCGGCAGCGGCACGTACGCGAGGTGGGCGACGCGGCGGTAGCCGTCGTAGTCGGCGAGCAGCACCTCGCCGCCCCAGATCGCGCCGTCGTCGCCGTACCCGGTCCCGTCGAAGGCGACGCCGAGCACCGGCCGGCGGCCGTCCAGGCCGTGTTCGGCCATCACCGCGGCCACGTGCGCGTGGTGGTGCTGCACCCGCCGGACGGGCCGGCCCGCGGCGGTCCGCTCCGCGTGGTGCACCGAGCGGTAGCCGGGGTGGCGGTCGGCGACGAGCAGGTCGGGCCGCACGCCGCTGACGACGCCGAGCTGGTCCACCGCGTGGTCGAAGGCGCGCAGCGTCGCGAGGTCGTCCATGTCCCCGATGTGGCCGGAGAGCCAGGCGTAGCCGTCGCGGGCGAGCGCGAAGGTGTTCTTGAGGTCGCCGCCGACGGCCAGTGCCGGCCGGACGGGCACGGGCAGCGGGAGCGGGAGCGGCGCGTAGCCGCGCGAGCGCCGCAGCGGCAGTTGCTCGCCGTCGACCACGCGCACGACGGAGTCCTCGCAGGGCACGTGGATCGGGCGGTCGTGGGTGAGCCAGCCGTCGACGAGCGGGGCGAGCGCGGCGAGCGCGTGCCGGTCGTCGGTGACGATGGGTTCGCCGGAGAGGTTGGCGCTGGTCATCACCAGGAGGTCGGTCCCGGGGGCGGCGAGCAGCAGGTGGTGCAGCGGCGTGTACGGGAGCATCACGCCGAGGTCGGGACTGCCCGGGGCCACCGCTTCGAGCCCGGCCGGCGACGCGCCCCGCAACAGGACGATCGGCCGCACCGGCCCGGTGAGGAGCTCCCGCTCGACGGGGTGGAGGGGCAGCAGGCCCTCGACGGTGGCGAGGTCACGGGCCATCAGCGCGAACGGCTTGTCGCCGCGCCGCGTGCGCCGCCGCAGCAGTGCGACGGCACCGGCGGTCCGCGCGTCGCAGGCGAGGTGGTAGCCGCCGATGCCCTTGACGGCGAGGATCGCGCCGCCCGCCAGCAGCCGCCGGGCCTCCGCCAGCGCGTCCTCGCCCGTCCGCCCGGCCCGTCCGGGCACGGCGAGTGCGATCCGCGGCCCGCAGGCGTGGCAGGCGACGGGCTGCGCGTGGAAGCGGCGGTCGGCCGGATCGGCGTACTCGCGGGCGCAGTCCGGGCAGAGGGGGAAGCCGGCCAGGGTGGTGTTGGCGCGGTCGTACGGCAGGCCGGTCACGATGGTGTGCCGGGGGCCGCAGTTGGTGCAGCTGATGAACGGGTGGCGGTGGCGGCGGTCGGCGGGGTCGGCGAGTTCGGCCAGGCAGTCGGCGCAGACGGCGACGTCGGGCGGGATCAGGGTGGCCCGGGGGCCGTCGGCGCGGGACGGGGCGATGGTGAAGCCGGTGGCGCCGGTGGCGGCGAGCGCCGCGTGCTCGACGGAGGCCACCTGGGCGAGCGGTGGGGCGTCGCTGGCGATCCGCCGGCAGAAGGCGTCGACGGCCTCGCGGCTGCCCTCGACCTCGGCCAGCACGCCCTCGCCGGTGTTGGTGACGCTGCCGGCCAGCCCGAGCTCGCCGGCGAGCGTGAAGACGAACGGCCGGAAGCCGACGCCCTGCACGAGCCCGCGGACGGCGACCCGCCGCCGCTCGCGGTCGAGCGCGGTCACGGGGTCTCCTGCACCACGTGCACGTGCCCGCCGTGCGAATGCCCCGAAGCCATCACCGGCCGGTGCACCGCCGCCCCGTCCAGCACGCCCAGTGCCCGGTCGAGCAGCGCCCCGACGCCGCCCCCGGTGCGGGCCGAGGTGTGCACGACCTCCACACCCGGGTTGACGCGCTGGACGTTCGCCAGGAACGCGGCCTCGTCGAAGTCCGCCGCCGCCGCGAGGTCCGCCTTGGTCACCAGCACGAGGTTGGCGAGGCCGAACGCGGTCGGGTACTTGAGCGGCTTGTCCTCGCCCTCGGTCACCGAGGCGAGCACCACCCGCAGCGACTCGCCGAGGTCGTAGGAGGCCGGGCAGACGAGGTTGCCGACGTTCTCGACGAACAGCAGCCGGCAGTCCGCCGGCAGCCAGCCGTCGAGGTGCCCGGCGAGCATCCGCGCCTCCAGGTGGCAGAGCCCGTCGGTGAGCACCTGCTTGACCGGCGCGCCCGAACGCGCCAGCCGCAGCGCGTCGTTCTCGGTGGCGAGGTCGGCGGTGAGCGCGGCGACGGCGACGCCGCGCTCCTTCGCGAGCCCCAACTCGGCCTCCAGCAGGGCGGTCTTGCCGCTGCCCGGGCTGGAGAGCATGTTCACCACGACCGTGCCGCGCGCGCTCAGCGCCGCGCGCAGCTCGCGGGCGCTGTCGTCGTTGCGGGCGAGGACCGCCTGGCGGAGGTCGACCGTCTGGCACATCGGCGTCAGCCTTTCTGTTCGGCCCGGACGCCGGGGCGCTCGGCCCACTCGACGCCGAGGATCTGGAGCTCGCGCCCGCACAGCAGCTCGACGCCGCCGCCCGAGCAGCTCGGACAGCCGAGGTCCGGCGGCATGCCGACGGCCCACTCGACCTCGCAGGGGGTGCAGCGGGCCCGTGCCGCGACGGCCTCGGTGTCCAGCACCGCGCCCGCCACCAGCGTTCCGGCGCAGACGAGTTCGAAGCAGAAGTCGAGCGCCTCGGGCACCACGCCGGCCAGCTCGCCCACCTGCAGCCGCACCCGGGCCACCCCGGCGGCGCCGTGTTCGCGCGCGGCCGCGTCCACCTGCTCGACGACGGCGGCGGCGATCGACATCTCGTGCATCGGTCCCTTCCCACGCCCGGCGGCAACGCGCCCCATTACAGGACGCGGGGGGGGGGGGGGGCCCCCCGGACCCCCCCCCCCCCCCCCCCCGCCCCGCCCCAGCCAGAACACACACCCCCCCCCCCCCCA
>NZ_JBHWGV010000001.1:175668-181397 GCF_042732955.1 Kitasatospora sp. NPDC059747
GGGCTGGAGAGCATGGTCTCCACGACCGTGCCGCGCGCGCTCAGCCCCGCGCGCAGCTCACGTGCGCGTCACATGCGCGAGATCCTCAGGTACCGCTTGAGGTCCGGCAGGCTCTGCCAGACCAGCGCGCCGATCCCCGCCAGCAGGGCGGCGCAGAACAGTTTCCTCAGCATGGTGTCGTCTCCTTCTCCGGCTGCGCGGCCTCGTCCACGACCCGCAGGACCACTTGGACCGCCTCTTCCACGGCGGCGGCGACCGGGGCGCTCAGCCCGATGCCCTCTTCCAGCGACGCCGGCTCGCAGCCGACCACCAGCACCCGTCCGGGCGGCTCGCCGCCGGTGCCCGCGGCGAGCGTGGCGAGCAGCCCGAGCACGGCGTCGGGCCCCATCCGGTGCCCGTCCAGCAGCGGCGCCTCCAGCGGCTCGGCGGCCGCCTCGATGAGGTAGACGGTGCCGGGCGCCCCGCCGCGGCAGGTGGCGTCCACCAGCACGGCGGTCCGGTAGCCGTCGAGCAGCCGGTAGGCGAGGTCCACGCCGCGCACGCCGACGTCGACCACCTCGACGCCGTCCGGCACCGGGTGGGCGGCGAGCCGCCGGACGGTCTCGACCCCGAAGCCGTCGTCGCCGAGGAAGATGTTCCCCACCCCGGCCACCAGCACCTTCGGTCCGCTCACGACTCCTCCAGCGGGGTGACCTCGTCGGGCTGGAAGTAGCGGAAGCGCCCCTGGGCCCGCCACAGGTCGGCGCCCGGGTCGTCCTCCACCGTGACGGCCAGGTGCACCGAGCCGTCCACGTCGTGCAGCACGGCCTCGACGACGCCCGTCCGCCCGGCCAGGAACAGGTCCTGGGCGTCGGTGCGGCGCCGTCCGGGCCGCAGCAGCACCCGGCTGCCGGCGGCGACGGCACGGCCGTCGACCAGCACCTCGTCCCGCTCGGGGTCGACCGCCGGATCGTTGCCCGGGTCCCACCAGGGCTGCTCCGCATCGGCGGAGGAGATCTCGCGCAGCCCGCGGATGGCCCCGTGCAGGCGCTCCAGCACCTCGGGCGGCATCGACTCGGCGAGGTCGATCACGGCGCCGGCCCGTTCGTCGGTGCCCCGCGCCTCCCGCTTCTCCTCGTCCGTGAGGGCCGCGGTGCGCAGCGCGAGGATCTCGTCGATCTCGGTCGCGTCGTACAGCGTGCCGAGGCTCTCCGGGGCCACCCGCGGATGGTCCTCCAGGATGATCGGCGAGGAGAGGATCACCTTGCACCCGCCGTCCGCTCCGGCCAGGACGGGCCACGTCTGCTCGTTGCGGCACCGCTCGACGGCCGCACGCGCCCACTCGGGCGGGTCGGTGACCGACAGGAACCGGCCGTGCTCCAGCCCGAGCAGCAGGTGCGCGGAGACCAGGGCGCGCGGCAGCGCCTCCTCTCGCGGTGTGCGCCGGCGCGGCATCCAGGTGGACGCGTTCTCCACGACGGCCGTGAGGCGCTGCGCACGGTAGGGGCCCGGCAGCTCCTCGGCCCTCAACCGCACGACGCCGTCGACCTGTTCGCGCCGCCGGACGAGGCGTCCGACGGCGGTGCCGTCCTCGCGCAGCAGCTCGGTCTCGCCGACGCCCGGCAGGCGGAACCCGTGCTGCACCCCCTCGCCCATCAACTCCTCGACCGACACGAGGAGTTCGATCCGCTCCTCGACGGCCTCGTCCCACTCGACGAGCACCCGGTCGGCCAGCTCCAGCCGCTCCACCGGTTCGAACCCGCCGGTGGCGGTGGCCTGTTCGACGGTGCGCCGCTGGACGCGCAGGAAGCGCAGCTCGACCGCGAGCCGGTCGTCCTGCCGCGCCTCCATGACGCACTCGGTGCGCTGGTGGGAGTGCTCGCCGCCCTGCGCGGTGTACTCGGGCGGCACCAGGACGCCGAACTGCCAGCGCAGCCGGTTCTTGGCCGCCGAGGCGCGGTACGGGTAGAGCACGTAGCCCTCCAGCAGCACGGCGTCGGCGATCTGCCGCGCCCCGGCGAAGCCGCTCTCGATCGATTCCGGAAAAGCGGTCACCGGAGCGCCTCCTCGACGGCCGCCGCCGCGAGCAGCTCGCGCACCGTCGCCTCCCACGAGGGCAGGGCCCGCCGGGAGCGGTAGGCCAGCAGGTCGTCCATCACGTCGTCGGGCAGGCGCAGCCAGGCGCAGCCGGGGAAGTGCTGGTCGATCGCCTCGCGCCAGACCCGCACCGGCATCCGCACCCGGGCCTCCTTGTCCCAGGGCACGGGGGTGACCTGGAAGCCGCCGGGGCCGGCGAAGGCGGTGCCGGAGAAGAGCAGCAGGAGCGGCACCTCGCCGCCGTCGAGCGCCCGGAAGTAGCGGGCGGAGGCCACCTCCAGGTCGTAGCTGCACGGCACGGCGAGGTCGGCCTCGGTCTCGCCGGTGAAGCCGGGCACGAGCAGCGGCACGGTGGCGAGCTGGATCGGGTTGAGCGTGGTCGCCCAGCGCTCCCGCTCGCCGAACAGGTCGCCCAGCCGCCCGCCCTCGGCCTCGGCGTACGACCGGCGGCCCGGTTCGATCCGCAGCTGGCACTGGAGGGCGAGGGCGTGCACCCGGGTGTCGGCCGGCGCCGTGATGCGCAGCCGGAACACCAGCGTCGGCGCGGCCGCGTACGGGTCGGAGCGCACGCCGGTGCAGGCGAAGCAGAGCGGCGTCATGCCGTCACCTCCGCGGGCAGCGGGCGGGCCCGGTCGGCGAGCCGGCCGAAGAACGCGTCGAGTTCGGCCCGCGCCTCGGCGCCGCCGTCGAAGCCGTGCCAGCACAGCCGCAGCCGGCCGACCAGCTCGTAGCAGACGTCGATCGGCACCAGGTAGCACTCGACGCGGCCGTCGGTGCGGCGCAGCAGCAGCGCCTCGACGTCGGGTTCGAGGGCGGCGGCCAGTCGGCTCCCGCCGAGGACGCGCTCCCAGGCGTCCTCGTCCAGCTCGCTCTCGGTGGCGCCGGCCGGGCCGGGGTAGAAGGCGAGGAGCTGGTCGAGCACGGCGTTGCGGAACAGGAACGCGGTGCCGACGGGGATCCCGAGCACCGACCACAGCCGCTCGTCGACGGCGCCGTCCGGGTCGGCGAGGTAGCGGTCGGGCACGGTGCGGAAGCGCCCGCCGGCCGCGCCGGGCTGCTGGAACAGCAGGCCGCACGCGGTGCAGGTGCAGGCCAGGGCGCGCTCCTCGACGTCCACCAGGTGGCGGTGGCCGGGCGGCAGGTCGCGGCCGCAGAAGCCGCACTGCTCGGGGCGCGGCGGCGCCGGCTCGCGCAGCCGGCGCAGCAGGGCGGTCCCGTCCCGGGAGACCCTCCGGGTGTTCATCGCGCCTCCGCGGGCTGCTGCGGGCGGGTGCCGATCTGGAGCAGCTGCGGGGCGCGCTCCAGCTCGACGGCCGTCACCTCGGGGGCGTGGCAGGCGAGGACGGCCTCGACGTCCTGGTCGGAGCAGCCGCAGCCGGAGGCCGTCCGGCGCAGCCGCAGGGCGCCGGTGGCCGGTTCGAAGCCGAGCACCTCGACCCGCTCGGGCAGGGCCGCGAGCGCCCGGTCGATCCGGGCGGTCACGTCCTCGGGGTGCAGGTCGTGCAGGAGCAGCAGCCCCGCGACGGCGGGGTCGTCCAGCATCCGCTCCAGGGCGGGCGGGGCGAGCGCCGGCACCAGCCTGGCCAGGCCCTCGCCGTAGAACTCCATGAGGTCACGCACGAGTTGCTCGCCCGCCTCCTCGGCGCCGCTGCCGGCCAGGGCGTCCAGGGCCTCCTGGATCCGCAGCCCGGTCTGCTCGGCCGTCATGCGGTGAGCCCACTCAGGCCGGTGGGCACGTGCATGGTCTGCACGGTGCGCCCGCCGCCGACGTACATGTGCACGCCGCAGGGCAGGCAGGGGTCGAAGCTGCGCACGGCGCGCATGATGTCGATGCCCTTGAAGTTCTCCGGGGAGTTCTCCTCGAAGATCGGCGTGTTCTGCACCGCGTCCTCGTACGGGCCGGGCGTGCCGTAGCTGTCGCGCACGCTCGCGTTCCACGGGGTCGGCGGGTACGGGTGGTAGTTGGCGATCTTGCCGTCGCGGATGACCATGTGGTGCGAGAGCACGCCGCGCACGGCCTCGGTGAAGCCGCAGCCGATCGACTCGTCCGGCACCTCGAAGCGCTCCCAGGTCTGGCTGCGCCCGGCGCGGACCTCGTCGAGCGCCTTCTCGGCGAAGTGCAGGGCGGCGGCGGCCGCGTACGCCTGGAAGTAGGTGCGGGCGCGGTTGCGCTCGATGGCGTTGCTCCACTGCGGGATCTTCCACTCGAAGGTGACCTCGGGCTTGGTCATCGAGCGGGGCAGGTTGATCTTGACGCTGTGTCCGGTGGCCTTGATGTAGCCGATGTCGACGAGACCGGACAGCGCGGTGGACCACAGGCGGGCGATCGGGCCGCCGCCGGTGTCGAGGGCGAGGTGGTCCTTGCCGTCGAACCAGCGCGGGGACATCACCCAGCTGTACTTGTCGTCGAAGTTCCGCTTCTGCGGCTGCGGGATGGTGTGCTGGTTCCACGGGTGGCGCGGGTCGACCGGGTTGCCGAGCGGGTCGTGGGTGACGAACAGCTCCTTGCCCTGCCAGTCCTCGTAGTAGGAGCTGCCGAGCAGGATGCGGATGCCGAGGTTGATCTGGGTGAGGTCGTTGGTGACGAGCTTGCCGTCCACGACGACGCCGGGGGTGACGAACATCCGCCGGCCCCAGTCCGTCATGTTGCGGTACGTGAAGTCGCAGTGGTCCGGGTCGTTGAGGCTGCCCCAGCAGCCGAGCAGGACGCGGCGGCGGCCGACCTCCTCGTAGCCGGGCAGCGCCTGGTAGAAGAAGTCGAAGAGGTCGTCGTGCAGCGGCACGACCTTCTTCATGAACTCGACGTAGCGCATCAGCCGGGTCAGGTAGTCGGTGAACAGCTGCACCGTCGCGACGGTGCCGACGCCGCCCGGGTAGAGCGTGGAGGGGTGCACGTGGCGGCCCTCCATGAGGCAGAACATCTCCCGGGTGTAGCGGCTGACCTGCAGCGCCTCGCGGTAGAACTCGCCCTCGATCGGGTTGAGCGAGCGCATGATGTCGGCGATCGTCTTGTAGCCGTGGTCGCGGGCGTGCGGGGCCTCGGTGCGCTCGGCCAGCTCCAGGACGCCCGGGTTGGTCTCCTTGACCATCTTCTCGCAGTAGTCGACCCCGACCAGGTTCTCCTGGAAGATGTTGTGGTCGAACATGTACTCGGCGGCCTCGCCGAGGTTGATGATCCACTCGCCCAGGTGCGGGGGCTTCACGCCGTAGGCCATGTTCTGCGTGTAGACCGAACAGGTGGCGTGGTTGTCGCCGCAGATCCCGCAGATCCGGCTGGTGATGAAGTGCGCGTCGCGGGGGTCCTTGCCGCGCATGAAGACGCTGTAGCCGCGGAAGACGGACGAGGTGCTGTAGCACTCCGCGACCCTCTTCTGCTTGAAGTCGATCTTCGTGTGGATGCCCAGGCTGCCCACGATCCGGGTGATCGGGTCCCAGGACATCTCGGTCAGGCCGCTGCCGTCGCCGGAGGCCCTGGTCGTCGGTGTTGCCATCGTGTGTGTCGTGCCCTTCTGTCGTGGCCTGCTTGGGTGGGGAGGTGGGCGGGGCGGCGACGCGCGCCCCCCCACCCGCCCGCGCCGGGCGCCGCCCCGCGCCACCCCGCGCCGCGGCGCGACCGCGGTCCGGGGGGCGCCCGGTCGCGCGCCCCCCGCGCC
>NZ_JBHWGV010000001.1:181405-230504 GCF_042732955.1 Kitasatospora sp. NPDC059747
GTTGGGGGGGGTCGGGGGTGGGGGGGGGGGGGGGGGGGGGGGGGGGGGGGGGGGGCCGCGGGCCGCCCGGCGCCGGGGGGGGGGCGGCCGCCCCCCTCCGGCGTCACCAGGGCGGGCGGTAACCGGTGGTCAGGTGGCGGCCTGTGTGGCGCCACTTCGGTTCCTTGTCGACGGTGCTCTGCGTGATCGCGCGCAGCCGGCGGATCACCGTCCCGTACACGCCGCTGGCGCCGGTGGAGACGCGCGAGCCGGGCGGCGGGTCCATGAAGGGCATGAACTTGTCCGGGAAGCCCGGCATCGTGCAGGCGATGCAGATCCCGCCGACGTTCGGACAGCCGCCGACGCCGTTGATCCAGCCGCGCTTGGCGACGTTGCACTTGACGACCGGTCCCCAGCAGCCGAGCCGCACCAGGCACTCGGGCGTGCCGTAGTCGGTGGCGAACTGGCCCTGTTCGTAGTAGCCGCCGCGGTCGCAGCCCTCGTGCACGGTGGCGCCGAACAGCCAGGCGGGCCGCAGCTTGTCGTCGAGCGGGATCATCGGCGCGGAGCCGGCCAGCTGGTAGAGCAGGTAGGTGAGGGTCTCCGCGAAGTTGTCGGGCTGGATCGGGCAGCCCGGCACGCAGACGATCGGCAGCCCGGCCTTGGACTTCCAGTCCCAGCCGAGGTAGTCCGGCACGCCCATGGCGCCGGTCGGGTTGCCGGCCATCGCGTGGATGCCGCCGTACGTGGCGCACGTGCCGATGGCCACCACCGCGGTCGCCTTGGGGGCGAGCCGGTCCAGCCACTCACTGGTGGTGATGGGCTGGCCGGTCGCGGGGTCGTCGCCGAAGCCGCACCAGTAGCCCTCCTTCTTGATCTTCTCGTTGGGGATGGACCCCTCGACGACCAGCACGAACGGCTCGATCTCGCCGCGCTCGGCCTTGAAGAACCACTCGACGAAGTTGTCCGCGCCCTGGACCGGGCCGCACTCGAAGTCGATCAGCGGCCAGTGCACCGCGACCCTGGGCAGGCCGGGCAGCGCGCCGGTGACGATCTCCTCGATGCTCGGCTGCATCGCGGCGGTCAGCGAGACGGAGTCGCCGTCGCAGCTGAGGCCCGCGTTGATCCAGAGAATGTGCACCACGTCGGTGTCGGTTGATGCAGCTGTTGCAGCACCCATGAGGATGCCTCCTCGGGGATGGGAGCCGGACGAAATGGCTCAAAGACAGTCATAGCAACCGTTCGGATCGAACGCCGGTCCGGAGAGCCGTGCGGGTCGCCCGGTGGACGCAAGCCGGCTGGGCCGTTCGGGTCACGTCCGGGCGAGGGGGCCCTCGGGCGCGGGGCGCTTGCGGACGAACACGGAGCGCAGCGCGTGGTACGGCGATTCGGGTGTGAAGAACTGCCGGTGCATCACCGCGAGCTCCTCGGCCCGGTAGGCGGCCAGCGGCTTCTTCCGCTCGTCGGCCTCGCGGACGGCCTTCTTCTCGGCGATCCGGCGCTGCGTGCCCGGCGAGGCGGCGAGCAGCCCGGCCAGGTGGGCCGCGGTCGGCCCGAACTCCTGCGGGCCGCAGGCGAGTACGCGGTCGACCAGGCCGGCCCGCTCGGCCATCGCCGCGGACAGCGGGAGCGCCTGGCGGGTCAGCCGCTCGGCCTCGGGGGCGCCCACCCGGCGGGGGAGGGTGTACGTCCAGTACTCCGACCCGTGCAGGCCCATCAGCCGGTAGTGCGGGTTGAGGACGGATCCGCCGCGGCACCACACCTCGTCCGCCGCCAGGGCGAGCATCAGGCCGCCGGCCGCCGCGTTGCCCGCGACGGCGGCGACCACCAGGCGGTCGGTGGTGGTGAGCACCTCGGCCACGAGGTCGTCCATCGCGGTGATGTTCGCCCAGGACTCGGCGGCCGGGTCCGGGGCGGCCTCGATGACGTTGAGGTGGATGCCGTTGGAGAAGAAGTCCCGGCCGCCGCCCAGCACCAGCACCGAGGTCGGCCGCCCGAGCGCGAAGCGGTACGCCTCCCGCAGGCGGCGGCAGTGCTCGGCGGACATCGCGCCGCCGGGGAAGGAGAAGCGCAGGAAGCCCACCGGGCCTTCCTCGCGGTAGCCGATGTCCGACCAGGCGGGCTCGTCGTCCCCGCCCGGCATCAGCGGCGCCGGCACCTCGGGCAGCGCGGGCAGCAGGGCGCCGAGCGCCGTCACGGCCGGGAGCTTGAAGGTCGCGGGCCCGCCGGGTGTGCGCCGCCGGCGGAGTTCGGGGATCCACACTGCGCCGTCCGGAGTAGCCCGGCACACCGCCCCGGCCCGGGTCGCGAGGAGGTCGCCGGGACGGCCGCGCAGCTCCGGCTCGGGGTGTCCGCCGTGCAGGTACCACTCGCCGCCGCACAGCTCGTCGAGCACGCCGGGCTGCGAGTCCGCGGCGCGGAGCCGGCGCAGCACCTCCTCGGTGGAGTCGCCCGCCCAGTCGATCCGGCGCTCCTCCTGGCGCAGGACGGGCCGGGTGCGCACCGGCGCCCGCCAGCCGGGCCCGTGCTGCGGCTGCGGCGCGTACGTGCCGGAGGCGACGCGTTCGACGGCGAGCAGCGCGGCGGCCACGGCCGCGTCGGAGACCTCGTTGCGGTACAGGTCGCTCTTGCCGCGCGCGGGCAGGCGGCACGGCGCCCAGGCCCAGACCGGCCCGGCGTCCATCTCGGCCTCGGCCTGGAGCACCGTGACGCCCCACTCGGTGACGCCCTCCTGGACCGCCCGGTCGAGCGAGGACGGGCCGCGGTCGCCCGGCGGGCCCGGATGGACGATCAGGCAGGTGGTCTCCGACCAGACGTCCGGCGGGACGGCGGTGCGCAGCATGGGCGCGAGGACCAGATCGGGCCGCAGGCGCCGAACGGCGGCGCGCAGGTCGTCGTCGTCCCCGGCGAGGTGGACGTCCACGGTGTGGCGGCGGTCGCGCAGTTCGGCGTGGAGCCGCTGGCTGAGGCTGTTGAACGCGCTGGCGAGGAGCAGGATCCGCATATCCGCCTCCGGTGGGGTGAGCGTCCGGGAACCCGGCGATCATCGCCCCGGCCCCGTCCGCCCCCGGCCGCGCGCCCGCCGCCGCGCCGCCCGTTCACCCGCACCGCCGCCGTCGCCGCCGCGGCCGCCCGGCCGACGTGGAGGTGGCCCACCCCCGGGGAGGTGGGGCGGGCCACTGGTCGGCTGATTGCGGGGCTAGTGACGGGTGCGCACCTCCGTGGACGGGCCTCATGAACATGTACAGACAACGTGTACGGACAAGAAGCCTCATCGCGGTCGGCCCGGCCCACAACGGCGTGCGGAGGCGGGCAGGGCGCACTGGGGCGCGGCGGGGCGCCTCCGAAGCGCGCGCCGGCGGGGGGCCCGGCCCTCACTACCGGGGGCGGGGGCGGCGTCGTCGGCGGTCCAGCAGCAGCACGGTGAGGGCCGCCGTGGCGACCCCCTCGGCCCAGGCGGCGAGCGTCTTGTCGGTGAACCACACGGGCTCGTACATGTTCGGCAGCGGGCCGATGGCGCCGACGTCCACGTAGCGGTAGAGCAGCAGCGCACCGAGCCCGGAGGCGGCGACGGCCCACGCGAAGAGGTCGCCGGTGCGGTGCCGCCACAGGAGCAGGAGCAGTGCGGCGAGGCTCGCGGCCGCGGACTCCAGGCGGAACAGGGTGCCCTGGCTGAGCGAGTCGCCGATGGCGTCGTACTGGTCGGCCAGCCGGGCGTGGACGGCCGCGTCGATCGCGAGTCCGGCCGCCGCCGCGAGGCGCAGGACGAGGTGGGTGAGGCTCCGGCCGCGGCGGCGGCCGGGTGCGGGGGTGTCCATGGTGCATCAGCCAACGGTGAGGGTGCCGTGCATGAACGGGTGGATGGTGCAGATGTACGGGTGGTCGCCCGTCTGCTGCGGCGCGGTGAAGGTCGCGGACGCCCCCGGGGCGATGTTCCCGGTGTCGAAGGACTTGTCGGAGGCGGTCAGCGTGTGGGTGGTGGAGTCCTGGTTGACGACCGTGACGGTCTGACCGGGCTTCACGGTGAGGGAGGCCGGCGCGAACGCGAAGTTCTTGATCGTGACCTGGAGCGCGCCGGTGCTGCTGGGTGCGGGCGTGGCGGCGGAGGCAGACGCGGTGGCACTGGCGGTCGCGGTCGCGGTGGCGCTCGCGGTCACGGTGGCACTGGCACTGGCACTGGCGGCCGGGGAACTCGCCGCGCTGGTGGTGGTGTTCGCGGGCTTGCTGGAGCTGGAGCAGGCCGCGAGACCCACGGAGAGCAGCAGGGCGGCGGCAGCAGCCAGGAGGGGCCGGGTTCTGGTCACGTACGGGCTCCGTTTCGGGTGGGTCGGGTGGAGGGGTGGGGCGCGCGCCCGGGGTGTCGGGTGAGCGCGCGCCGGCTCGTGGTGTCGTCAGACGGTCAGCAGGTCCGGGTTGGCGGCCTTGTCGGTGGGCAGGAAGTCGTCGGGCACGGGGTACTGGCCGAGCACGTAGTTCTGGATCGCCGCGTGCATGGCCTCGAGGGGGGCGATGCTCGCGGCCGTCGCGATCCCGGCCGCACCGGTCACGTTGTACGTCGCGAAGAGGTAGGTCTGGGCGGCCTGGTCCTCCAGTTCGAGCGCGAGTTTGGCCACGTCCCCGACCGAGGCCGCCTTGCCGAGGGCCGCCATCGTGTCCGCCTGGTTGGACAGCGGCACGTCGTTGATCGCGGCCAGTCCGGCGCCCGTGAGGACGGCGTTCCAGGCCTTGGCGTGGTCGGCGTGCTGGTTCATCGCGGTGGTCACGAACGTCGCGACCGCCGGCGGCACCGTGCCGAGCTTGCCCGCGCCCGCGGCGTCCAGCGCGGCCTTGTAGGCGCCGACCGCCTGGTTCTCCAGCGCGACGGCCAGCGCGACGACCCGCAGGTCCCCGGTGTAGCCGCCGGACGCCGACGGCGAGCCGGACACCGCACTGGCCGAGCCGGCCGGACTGGTCGGCGCCGGGTCCTTGACGCTCTTGCTGCCGGAGCACGCCGCCAGCGTGAGGGCCGCGGCCACGCCGCCCGCGCCGAGCAGGAACCGGCGCCGGCCAGGATCGGCCGGGACCGAGGCGCGGAGCTCTTCCCCGAGGTCGCGCGCGGAGGCCCGCATCAGCGGCAGCGTGGCCCGGTGGGCCTCGTCCATCTCCCGGGTCAGGCGGGCGAGTTCGGCCTCGCCGAGGGCGGGCTCCCAGGTGCGGTCGGCGGTCACTGGACGGCCCCTTCGGTGATCGGGGAGGCGTTGTCGGTCTTGTAGAAGGCGTCCGGGAAGCCCACGCTGCCGGCCGCGGCGGGCAGCTTCGCCGGGTCCACCGGGATCGTGATCAGATCGGCGGCGTTGCCCGCCAGCAGCGCCTGCACGGCGAGCAGCACGGCCCGGTGCTGCGCCTCCACCGGGGCGACGGAGGCGAAGAGCTTGCGCAGGTCGGCGCTGGACACCTGGCCGACGTTCTTGGTGTACGTCTGGGCGGCGACGTCCTCCAGCGTGATCGCGAGCTTCACCACGTCGGCCGGCGTCTTGATGGTGGGCAGCGTCTGGTCGACCACCGCCTTGTACTTCGGGTCCGGGCCGGTCTGCGCCTTGCCGCCGCCGGCGGTCGCGGCGGCGTTGAACGCCTGGGCGTGCGCCTGGTGCTGCTCGGTGGTCTTGGCGATGAACGCGGCCACCGTCTTGTTGCCGTCCTTGATGAACGGCAGGCCGGCGGCCGTCTGGTAGACGCTCACCGCCAGGTTCTCCAGCGCCGCGGCGGTCTGGAGCGCGCGGATGTCGTCCGCCGTCACGGTGCCGGAGGCGGATCCCGACGGCGACGGCGACGGCGAGTCCGCCGCCGCCCGGGCCGTGCCGAGCAGGCCCGCCCCGCCCACCAGGGCGGCGAGCGCGCCGCCCCGCCACCACGGCCGCGACGGCCCGGCGGCCTCCGCGAAGCCGCTCAGCGCGCCGCGGGTGATCCGCATCGCGTCGCTGTTCAAGTCCTGTGACTGCTCGGTGAGTTCGTCCAGCAGTCGGGTGTCGATGCGCTCGTCGGCCATCATGTCCCGTCTCGGTCCGGCGACCCGGCCGGATGCCGGACCGCTTTCCCCTGCCCTTCGGTACGAGCGCGGCCGCGGCTCGGTTCAACGCCCCGTTTGGCCCGTCTTTTCCTTCGTGCGGGTGGGGGCGAAGGAGCGCGGTTGACGGTCATCGCCGCGTGCCGCCGAGCCACTCGGCGAGGACGGCGGCCTGGCTGTGGTCGACGTCCCGGGTCGCGGTCAGGAGCGTGAGACCGCCCCCGGCGGCGAGGTCGCGCAGGTGCCCGGCCGCCTCCCGGTGCTCCGTGTCGCGCAGCTCGGCGCGGTAGCGGCGGCGGAACTCGGCGAACCGGCTCGGCTCGTGCCCGTACCAGCGGCGCAGGCCGGTCGACGGGGCGACGTCCCGCAGCCACTCGTCGAGGTGCGCGTCCTCCTTCGTCATCCCGCGCGGCCAGACCCGGTCGACGAGCACCCGCCGGCCGTCCTGGGGCGAGGACTCCTCGTAGATCCGCCGGTAGGCGACTCGTGCGGCCATGACGGGACCCTCCCGGTTCTGTCCGGACACCGGTTTCCACGAGAACCCGCGACCACGCCCGTCCACAAGCGGGGCACACCCGCGCGGGCGTACGGCGCGCCCGTCAGCCCCTCACCGGACGTCCTTCGGCGCCGGGCGGACGGACAGGCCGGGGCGGCGGCGGTGGACGGTGAGGTAGACGAGGCCGTCCGGGCCCGCCGAGACGGCGCGGCGGGCGCCGTGCGGCAGCCAGGCCGTGCAGCCGGGCGCCAGGACCTGCCGGCCGCCGGCCGTCTCCAGGTGGCCACTGCCCTCCAGGACCTGGACGAGGACGTCGAGGTCCGGCTCCACGTGGGCGGCGACCTCGGCGTGCGGGAGCAGGCGGATGACGTTCGCGTCCAGCTGGCGGCCCTCCTCCGCGAGCCGCCACAGGGCGCCGCCGCGGTCGGCGGGGGCCCGGTCGAGCAGGCCGTCCAGGCAGGTGAGCACACCGGGCCGCGGGTCGGACGTCAAGGCTTCCTCCTGCGGACGGGCGGGCGCGGCCGGATGGGCGCCCGTGGATTCTACGGAAGCCCGCCGGTGGGGGCAGGTGGGCGTCGTCGCCCTAGGCCTGTGCCCCCTCGGCTTCGGTGACGACGAGGACGACGTGCCGCGCGTCGTCGCTGTGGACGGCGCTGGACCGGTAGCCGGGCGGGACGTACAGGGCCTCGCCGCTCAGGGTGGAGACCTCGGCGGCGGGGTCCCCCGGCGAGCGGAGCGTCCAGCGGCTCGATCCGGCGGACTGGATCACCAGGAGGTGGCCGGAGGGCGGCCGGGGGCCGGCGGCGTGCTCGACCCGCCAGCCCAGCAGGGCCGTCAGGCCGTCGGCGACGTACCTGGCCAGCACGGTGTCCGGCGGTCCGCCCGTCCCCCGTGGAACGACGGGCTCGTTCTCGGGCCAGACCAGCCCGAAGGTGCGGGCGAAGTGGGCGTCCAGGAAGAGCGCCAGCTCCTGGAGGTAGGGATCCTGCCCCGGGCGCTCGCTCAGGCGTTCCCAGTCCACGTGTCGTCTCCTTCGGCGGTACCGCTCACCCCGCTGATGTCGGGATGTCAAGCATGGTGCATCGGCGTGTCGGACGGCATCACGGTTTTCGGGTATCCGGCCCTCGGGTATCCGGCTCCCGGGTGTCCAGCAGGCCCGCCCGGCTGGCGGCGACGCCCGCCTGGAAGCGGCTGTCGGCGCCGAGCCGCTCCAGGATCTCGGCGATGTGCCGGCGCGCGGTGCGCAGCGACATGCCCAGCCGGCGCGCGATCGCCTCGTCCTTCATCCCGTCGGCGAGCAGGCGCAGGATCGTGCCGTGCATCTCCCGGGCGACGGCCTCCATCTCGCGTCCGGTCGACTCCTGGAACGGGGTGGCCTGGCCCCAGGTGAGTTCGAACATCTCGTACAGGTAGGCGACGGTCGACGGTTCGCGGATGACCGTGGCCCCGAGGCCCGGGCCGGTGGAGGGGAGGAAGGCGGTCTCGCGGTCCATGATGATGACCCGCCCGGCCAGTTCGTGCGTGGTGCGGTACTCGGCGCCCAGGGCGGAGGCGGCGGCGACGTAGGCCTGGCTGGGGCCGTTGAAGCGGGCGGTGTGGTGGTAGAGGGTGCGGATGCGCACGCCGCGCTCCAGCATCGCCCGGTCGCGCACGAGGGCCTCGGACATCGCCTCGGGGAGCCGGGCGCCGCCGCCGGGCTGGCAGGAGACCACTTCGGTGGTGCACTGCTCGCCCAGCCGGTTGAGCAGGAAGCGCACCTCCGCGAGCGTGGGGATCACCTCGATGCCCGCGCCGGTCTCCCGGCTCTCCGGGAAGAGCGTGGAGAACTCGTCGTACCGGCTGCGCATTCGGGCGATGTCGTCCTGGCGCTGCCGGATCTCCGCCTCGACGGGCGCGGCGCGCCGGAAGAAGGCCGCGTCGGGGGACACCACCCGCAGCGCGTCCTGCCGGGCGCCGGCCGGCGCCAGCAGTCCCGTGTCGAGGAGTCTCTCGACCGCGGCCGTCACTCCGGACGGGGCCAGTCCCGTCGCCTGCGCGACGACCACCGGATCGTGGGCCCCGGCGAACCGGTTCTCCGCGAACCATGCGTAGACGGACAGGTCGGATTCCTGCCCCTGACCTGGTTCGGCCCGACGCCCTGTCACATCGTGATCACTTTTGTCCATGTTTACACCCACACCCCTTTGTTGCCAGGCACGTTGATGAACGGCTCCAAGCATGTCGGCGATCTTCGATGCCCGCCAGAGTGAGGCCACCGCCCCTTCAGCGGATGGGGCGAATACCAACGAACCACGGGAGACACCCCATGAAGCGCATCGTCCTCACCACCGTGGCGCTCCTCGCCGCCGTCGCCGCCTGGCTCCCGCCGACGGCCTCGGCACGCGCCCACGACAGCCACACCACGACCGCCCAGCGCGGCGGCCCCACGCCGTCCGCCCCGTTCACCTGCCCGCCGCGCACCCGCTGCAACGACACCTCCTGGGGAGGCTGAACCCCTTGTTCACGACGCGGGAGAGGGAGATCCTCGACCACCTCGCGCACGGCCACACGTCGCGGGCGATCGGCCGCCTGCTGCACCTGAGCCACCACACCGTCGAGACCCACATCCGCAACATGCGGGCCAAGAGCGGAGCGAGCAGCCGCACGCAGCTGCTGGCCATCGCCCTCGGGCTCGACACCGCCGGGCCCGCCGGGCCCGGTACGGGCTGATCCGGTCCGCATCCGAAGCACCGACCGGCGGGACGCCGGCGGGCCGGGAGGACCACTCCGGAGAAAGGGGATGTCACGGACCGATGGAGATACCGATCCTGATTTGTGCGGGCCAGCCGCTGATGCGCAGCGGACTCTCCTCGGCCCTCGTGGCCGAGCCGGACTTCCGGGTGGTCGGCGAGACCGCGGACGGGAGCACCGCCAGCGCGCTGGCCCGGGAGCTGAACCCCGCCGTCGTCGTGGCCGACTACGAACTCGCGGACATGACGGGCATCGAGCTCGTCCGCGACCTCCAGGGGCCGCGCCGGCCGGCCCCCCGCACGCTGCTCATGACACCGGCCGAGGACGACGCCGTCCTGGAGTCCGTCCTGGCCGGCGCGACCGGGATCGTCACCCGGAACACCCTGGCGGAGGACTTCCCCCAGGCGATCAGGGCCATGGCCGCCGGCCACTCCTTCCTCTCCCCCGACATCGCGGCCCTGCTCCTGAGCTGGGTGCGCGACAGACGGCCCGCGCTGTTCCCGGCGCTCGGGCTCAACCTCCTCACCTTCCGCGAACGCGAGATCCTGGCGCTGCTGGCGAACGGGATGTCCAACGCCGAGATCTCCAAGCGGCTCTGCATCGTGCAGTCGACGGTCAAGTTCCACGTCTCCCAGCTGCTCAGGAAACTCGGCCTCCGGGACCGCCTCCAGGCCGCCGTGTTCGCCCACCAGAACGGTGTCATCTGATGCTGCGACAGAACCGCGACCACGGCGCCCGCTGGCTGCCCTGGACCAGGACGACGACAACGGGTTCGCCCCGCCTCTACTGCCTCCCCTTCGCCGGCGGGGCGGCACAGTTCTTCCGCCCGTGGACGGCGGCCGCCCGGCCGCTCTCCGTCGAGGTCGTCCCGGTCGAACTGCCGGGCCACGGCACCCGGTTGCTCGATCCCCCGCTGACCGACATGGCCGCCGTGGTGGACGCGCTGTGCGAGGAGGTCCTCCGGCGGGAGAGCGGGCCCTACGCGATCCTCGGGCACAGCATGGGCGCGAAGATCGCGTACGCCGTGGCCGAGGAGCTGGAGCGGCGGCCGGGGGCCACCCCGCCCGCCCGGCTCTTCGTCTCCGGGGCCCTGCCGGCCTCGGCCGCCGAGCCGAGGCCGCTGCACGCACTGCCGGACGCCGAGCTCCTGGCGGAGCTGTCCGCGATGGGCGGCACGCCTCCCGGGATCCTCGCCAACGCCGAGCTGATGGAACTCATGCTACCGGTGATCCGGGCCGACCTGACCCTGTTCGAACGGTGGCGGGCGCCGGCCGGGAGCCGGGTCTCCTGCCCCATCACGGCGTTCGCCGGCCGGGACGACCGGGTCGTCCCGGTGGAGCCGACCGCGGGCTGGGCCGATCACACGTCGGCATCGTTCGCCCTCCACGTCCATCCCGGCGGACACTTCTTCCTCCGGGAGGAGATGGACCGGATGCTCGGCCGGATGGCGGCCGAGCTCCACGGACGGCCCGCGCCGGAGGCGATGTGACGGACCGTCACCTCTCCTCGACGGCCACCTCGATCAGTCCGGTCGCCTCGGTCAGCGCGCGTCCGACCTCCTCCGGTGAGGAACCGACCGCGATGACGTGGCCCAGCCGGTCGTAGGCGCTCTGCGGCGGCCGGACCTCGCGCCCCGGCGTCCCGCTCACCACGACCCGCTCCACGCCCGGCACCCGCCCGGCCCGCGCGACCCCGTCCACGCCGGTCAGCCGGCCCGGCCTCGGCGCGGTCAGGAACCGCAGGCCGGCCCGGCGCGCGTGGCCGGCCGACAGGTTCAGCGGCAGGCCGGCGGCGGCGCGGATCTGCTGCTCCAGCAGGTCGATCCCGGTGGCCGGGCGGATCAGCTCCGGGATCATGCCGCCGGCCAGCCGCCCGTTGACCTCGATGACGGCCGGGCCGTCGGCGGTCAGCCGGAGCTCGACGTGGGCCGGGCCGCGCTCGAAGCCGAGGGCCTTCAGGGCCTGCCGGGCGGTGTCGGCGATCCGTCCCGCCAGCGCGTCGTCGACGTCGGCCGGGAAGAGGTGACCGGTCTCGACGAAGTGCGGCAGCGGGCTGACGGTGCGCTGGGTGACGCCGACGCAGCGCGCCTCGCCGTCCACGCCGAACATCTCCGCGCTGAACTCGGGCCCGTCCAGGTACTGTTCGACCAGCACCGCGCCCGCCGTCCGCTGGCCGCGGACGTTGTGGGTGACGGCGAGCAGCCCGGTGGCGTGCGCGACGGCCGTGGCGGCGTCCTCGCACCACAGCACGGACTGCGAGCCGGACTCCCCGACCGGTTTGACGACGCAGGGCAGCCCCACGGCCGCGACGGCGGCCGCGGCGCCGTCCGGGTCGGTGACGACCGCGAACCCGGGCTGGTGCACCCCGGCCTCGTGCAGCGCGGCGCGGGTCAGGGCCTTGTCGCGGCAGCGGGCCATCGCCTCCGGCGGGTTGCCGGGCGTGCCCAGGGCGACGGCGGCCCGGGCGGTGTGCTCCAGGTAGAACTCGCTGGTCGTCGTGACGCCCGCCACCCGGCGTCCGGCGCTCACCCGGGCGACGGCCTCGTCCAGCGCGGCCTCGTCGTCGGTGTCGCAGACCTCGACCCGGCAGCCGGTGGCGGGCAGGTCCGGGTAGCGCGCCGCGTCCTTGGTGAACAGCACCGGTTCCAGGGCCAGCCGGACGGCGGTCCGCAGTGCGATCATCCCGGTGCCGGTGGTGTTGGACTCGACGAAGAGCAGCAGCCGCCGGTCCCGGCGGGGGATCCGGGCGAACGACCAACTCGCTACCGTGGCGCCGTACTCCACCTCCTCGGGGGCCTCGGCGACGGCACCCCCGGGGGCGCTGTCGGCGTAGACGCTGTCCACGTAGCGGTCGCCGCGGTCCGGCATGATCCCGACCAGCCGGGTGCCCGGCTCGGCGCGGGCCGCGAGGTGGGTGAGGACCCGGTAGACCGAGCCCGAGGTGTTCCCGCCGAAGATCTTCTGCTCCCGGGCGAGCCGGCGGGTGGCGTCGAAGGCCTCGTCGTCGGAGAGCCAGTGCACCTCGTCGAAGACGCGGTAGTCGATGTTGTCCGGGAAGAGGCTGTTGCCGAGCCCGCCCTGCCGGCGGGTCGGGCGGTCCGGCTGGCCGAAGAGCACGCTGCCCACGCAGTCCACGCCCACCACCGCGACGCCGGGCAGGCGTTCCAGCAGCGCCCTCGACGTCCCGCAGAGCGAGCCGCCGCTGCCCACCGCCCCCACCAGGACGTCCACCGTCCCCAGGTCGGCGAGCAGTTCGCCGGCCAGGCCGCGGTAGGCGGCGGGGTTCTGCGGATTGCTGTACTGGCGCGGCCAGAACGCGCCGGGCAGGCCGGCCATCAGCTCGGCCAGGCGCTCCAGCCGGGCGCTCTGCCAGCCCTGGCCGGTCATCGTCTCCACGACGTGGACCTCGCAGCCCAGGGTGCGCAGCTTGGCCAGCGTGACGGGGTCGATGCGCGGATCGGTGACGATGTGCACGGGATGGCCGAGGTAGGTGCCGACCAGGGCCACCCCGAGCGCCATCGTGCCCGAGGAGCTCTCCACGATCGGCCCGCCCTCGGCCAGCGCGCCGGTGCGCCGGGCTTCGAGGATCACCTGCCGGGCCACCCGGTCCTTCATCGCGAAGAGGTTCTGCATCTCCAGTTTGGCGAAGACCTCGACGCCGTCCGGGGCGTCCACCCGCAGCCGCACCGCCGGGGTGTGGCCGATGCCGTCGATGACCGATTCCTGCCGCATGTCGGTACGTCCTTAGGGTTCGTGGGAAGGGCGGGTGAGGGTGCGGAACAGCAGGACGTCGTCGCCCAGGGCTTCGCAGGCCGCGTGCGCCTCGGCCACCTTGGCGGCGCGGTCCGGGTCCGCGTCGTCGAACAGCAGGCCGAGCATGGTGCCGCTGTGGGCGCACACCACGCCGAGCGCGCCGGTCCGCCGGGCGACGGCCAGCATCGCGTCGAGGTGCCGCTTGGGCGCGAAGCGCTGGTTGAGGACGGCGCTGCGGGTGGTCACCCGGCCCACGGCGGCGAGGTCCCCGGCGCGCACGGCGGCGGTCAGGGCGTCCAGCAGTCCGGTGAACTCGGCGGTGTCGGCCGGCGAGTAGCGCTTGGGCCGCTTGTTGAAGGCGACGGTGTCCAGCCGGCCGCCCTCGTCGACCGCCACCACGGTGGCCGGCGGCAGCCCGCCGAGGGCCTCGCGCAGGCGCACCGCGCGGTGCTCGAACACGACGACGCCCGGGTGCATCACCCCGTCGGTCGGCTCGATCGGGCGCAGCCAGCGCTCCACCTCGGCCGGGCCGGTGTCCAGGCCCAGCGCGCCGCCGACGGCGCGCGCGGTGGCGACCAGATCGGCGGAGGAGCTGGCGAGGCCCTTGCCGATGAGCAGGTCGCTGTCCAGGATCAGGGTCCCGCCGCCACCGGGCTGGTGGGCCGTCAGCATGGCCTCGGCCAGCCGCAGGGACTTCGTCTTGTGGGCGGGGAAGACGCGTAGCGGGCCGGCCGGGTCGAAGCGGAACCAGGCCCGGGAGCGGAGCGTGATCGGCAGGGTGACGAGGAAGTCCGTGCCGTCGGGCAGCCGTCCCTGCAGGAGCTCGCCGAAGGTGCCCGAGGCGTCGGCCCGGCCGCTGCGCAGGTCCGCGCCCGGGCGGCGGGTGATGAGGCCGGAGCCCCTCACGAGGTGCCCGCCGGGGTGCGCTCGGCGGTGTCCTCGACGGCCAGCAGGGCGTCCACGCGCGCCGCGGCGACGCTCGCCGCCTCCTCGCGCAGCCGCCACTGGCCGGCGACCTCGCGGTAGCCGCGTTCCTGCGCGGCGAGCATGGCGCGGACGGCATCGGGGTGCGTCGACCCGGCGGAGTGCTTGACCCGGACGGCCCGGTCGGTGTCGAAGGCGCCGGACAGCAGTGCGGCGGGTTCGGGCACCCGGTGGCCGTGCTCCCCGGCGAGCGCCGCGAGCAGCGGGCCGTCGGGGTCGGCGGCGGTCAGGCCCTTCGCGACGGCGGCCCTGACGTAGGCTCCGGCGATCACCTGTGCCGTCCGCCAGGGGACGCCGGCCTCCAGGGTCAGCAGGTTCGCGAGGGTGAAACCGCCGAGGAAGTCCGCCTCGCAGGCCTCACGCATGCGGTCCGTGCGGAACACCGCGCCGGCGAGGGCGGTGCGGGCCAGCCGCAGGGCCGAGCGCAGCGCGGCGACCTGGGCCTGGAGGTGGCGTCCGGCCTCCTTGGAGACCTCGACGCTGTTGGCGTACGGGGTGCCGCACTGGGCGAACGCGAGCTGGGTCGCGCAGCCGACCACGTGCGAGCAGCGGCCGCGGATCCGTTCCAGGACCGGGAAGTTGCGCTTCTGCGGCATCGCGGCCGAGATCCCGGCGAGCGCGTCGGGGAAGTCCACGAAACCGAATCCGGCGCCGCTCCACGTCATCAGGTCGGTGGTGAAACGGCTGAGCAGCACGGCGGGGTCCGCCAGCGCGGAGGCGACCGCGAGGGCCCAGGACCGGGAGGCCACCGAGACCAGGGCGTGCGGCTGCGGCTGCCGGAAGCCCAGCAGGCCGGCCATCCGCTCGCGGTCCCAGGGCAGTTCCTGGCCGGCCATGCTGCCCGCGCCGAGCGGCGAGCGGTCGATCTCGTCGTAGGCGGTCAGCAGGCGCCGGGCCGCGCCGAGGATCTCCTCGGAGAGCGCCGAGAGGTAGAAGGCGGGCGTGATGGTCTGCGCGGCCTGCGCGTGGGTGTAGCCGGGCATGGGGCTGTCCGGCAGTTCGGCGGCGCGCGCCGCCGCCGTGCGTCCCAGGGCGATGAGGTCCCCGGCGACGGCCCGGACGTTCTCCCGGCAGGACAGCAGCTGGCCGCAGGCCTGGAAGTCGTTGCGGCTGCGGTCCACGTGCCAGGCCGCGAAGGGGGCGGTGGCACCGCGGGCCACGTGGCGTTCCATGGCGAAGAAGATGTCCGACATGTTGTCCCGCGGGTCCGCCCGGATCAGCTCGGGGGTCAGCTCGTCGAGCCGTCCGGCGATCGCGGCCGCCCCCTTCGGGTCGACCAGGCCCATCCTGCGGTACTCCAGCAGCAGCACCTTCTCGATGGAGACGTAGTGCGGCAGCAGGGCCTCGGCCTCGTAGGCGAACTGCGGGGCCAGCACCTCCTCGTCCCAGACCTCGCTGGGCACGCCGTCGATCCGGCCGGTCACTGCCATGTCTCTCCCTCGGGGTCGTTCTGCTCGTGCCGGTGGGACGTGGTGCACCGGTCCAGCTCGGCGGCCAGCCCCGCGACGGTCGGGTTTGCGAAGAAGGCGTCGACGGTGGTCTCGACGCCGTGGTCGGACGACAGCCGGGCGAGCAGGCGCAGTGCCTGCAGCGAGTGGCCGCCGGCCGCGAAGAAGTCGTCGTCGACGCCCACCCGGTCGACGCCGAGGACCTCCGCCCAGACGCGGGCCACCAGGGCCTCGGCGGCGGTGCGCGGCGGTACGCGGCCGGGCGGTGGGGCCGGTGCCGCTCCCGGCTCCGGGCCCGGGCCGGCCGGGAGCCGGGACAGCGGGGTCGCCGGGTCGGCCAGGGCCGCCGTGAGCACCGCCGCGTAGTCGGCGAGCAGCCCTGCGGCGGTCTCCCGTCCGAACAGCGCGGTGTTGTACTCCAGGCGGACCGCCATGCCCGAGACCTCCAGCAGCAGGTCGTCCTCGGCCGCCGTGGACGGGGGCCCGAAGCCCTCGGCCGCCGTGACGTTGAACGCCAGCTGGTAGAGCGGGGGCAGGCCGGGCCCGCGCTGCGGCGCGAGCTGCTCGACCACGGTCTGGAACGGCATCTCCTGGTGGTCGCGGGCCGCCCGCCACACCGTCCGGACGCGGTCCACGAGCGCGGCGTACGAGGGGTCGCCCGAGGCGTCGATCCGGAGCGCCACCGTGTTCACGAACGTGCCGACGAGGGGCAGCAGTTCGGGCCGGTCCCGGCCGGAGAGCGGCACCCCGAGGACGAGGTCGTCCCGGCCGGAGCGCCGGTGGACGAGGGCGGCGTACCCGGCGAGCAGGAGCTCGAACGGCGTGGCCCCGGACCGGCCGGCCGCCGCGAGCGCCCGCGCGGTGGCGGCCGGGAGCGCGGCCCGGAGCTCCGCGCCGGCGAAGGACCGCCGGGCCGGGCGCGGCAGGTCCAGCGGAAGGCCGTGCGCGGGCGGCAGGCCGGCCAGCTGCTCCCGCCAGTAGCCGGCCAGCGGGGCGATCCCGTCGCCGCCGAGCCGATCGCGCTGCTGCCGCGCGTAATCGCCGTAGGAGACGGGGAGTTGGGGAACGTGCGGCGCACGGTCCTGCTCGAAGGCCGCGCAGAATTCGGCGATCTCGGCGTGGAGGTTGAAGAGTGACGGTGCGTCGCAGACGGCGTGGTGGGCGACGAACAGCAGCCGCCAGCGGCCCGCTCCGAGCCGGACCAGCCCCGCGCGCCACAGCGGCGCGCGGGAGAGGTCGAAGGCGGTGTGCTTCAGCCGGTCGGCGAGAGCCTCGCGGTCCTCGCATTGCCGCTCCTCGGGGCGGCCGGACAGGTCGACGACCTCGACGTCGGGGTCGACGCGGTCGTGGACGACCGCGGTCAGCACGCCGTCCACGACCCGGAACCCGGTGCGCAGCGGCTCGTGCCGCGCCACCACGGCGGCCAGCGCCGCCCGGATCTGCCGCTCGGAGACGTCCCCGTGCAGCGGCCACTGGTCCGCGACGTGGTACAGGGCGGTGCCGGCCGCGAACCGGCTGGCCAGCCAGGCGCGTTCCTGCGCGAAGGACGCGGCGGTCATCCGGCCGCACCGCCGGGCAGGACGTGCCCGGGCAGCCGCACCGGGTCGCCGAGGACCACGGCGACCTCGCGGGGGCCCTCGTACGGCTCGCGGCTGTGGGCCATCCGGATGTTGTCGACGACCAGGACGTCGCCGTCCCGCCAGGTCTCGCCGAAGGCGGCCGCGTCGTAGACCGCGTTGACGGCCGCGACGGTGCCGGCCCCGACCGGGGCGCCGTCGCCGTGGGCCGTGGTGAAGGGCAGGCCGGTCGGCCCGTACTGGTGGAGGAGGTACTCGCGGACCGCCGGGTCCATGGTCAGCTCGTTGAGGAAGGCGATCTGGTTGAACCAGCCGGGCACGCCGGTGCGGGGGTGGGCGACCACGGCGGCCCGGCGCTGGACGGTGCGCAGCGCGCCGTCGCCGGACCACGCGTGCGCGATGCCCTCGGCCGCGCAGTAGGCGTCGACCGCGGCCCGGTCGTCGGTGCCGAAGGCGTCGGTCCACGGCACGCCGACGTCCTGGTAGGCCCGCAGCAGCCGCCAGCCGTCCCGGCGGAACGGCTCGACCAGCTCCGGGGGCAGGGCGCGCAGCACCTGCTGGGAGTCGGCGAGCATCGTGCGGCCGCCGCGCCGCGGGGCGGTCAGGCACCCGAACACCAGCAGGCCCGGGACCTCGGCGGCGTAGCTCTGCTCGTGGTGCATGCACATCGGGGTGTCGGCGGGCCAGTGCGAGGCGGAGTGGACGCCCTCGCCGAGGCGGTCGCGGGGCGCGAAGCCCTCCCGTTCGGCCATCGGCTCGATCCCGAGCGCGGCGGTGACGGCCGCGAGCCCGGCGGCCGAGGCGACGCCCAGGCCGCGCAGGAGGACGGCCCCGGAGGCCTCGACCTCGGCGAGGACCTCGGCGCGGTGTTCGGCGGCCCACTCCGGGCCGGGGGCGGCGGCGAGCACGCGCAGGACCGGCACGGCGTCGGCGGCGGGGGTCATCGGCGCGCCTCCGCGGTGCGGCCGGCCGCCTTGCGGTCGAGGAGCGCGGCCACCTCGGCGACGGTCGGGGTGGCCTTCAGCTCGCCCACCGTCACCGCGCGGTCCAGGGCGATCGCCAGCCGGATCGCGGCCAGCGAGGTGCCGCCGAGCTCGACGAACCGGGAGCCGCGGCCGACCCGGTCGAGCGGCACGTTGAGCAGCTCGGCCCAGAGCCCGGCGACCCGGCGCTCGGTGTCGGTCTCCGGGCGTGCCGCGTCGCCGTCGGCCGCCGCCGGGCCGTTGGTCCGGGCGTTCGTCCGGGCGGTGGCGGTGAGCGCCTTCCGGTCGATCTTGCCGTTCGCCGACAGCGGCAGCCGGTCGAGGCGGTGCAGCCGGCCCGGCACCATGTAGTGGGGCAGGACGGCGGCCAGGGCCCGCTCCACGGCCCCGGGCTCCGGCGCGCCGGCGCCGCTGTAGAAGCCCACCAGCTGCGGGTCCTCCGCCGTCCCCGCGATCACCACGGCACCGTCCCGCACGCCGGGGACCTGCAGCAGCCGGTTCTCGATCTCGCCGATCTCGATCCGGAAGCCGCTCACCTTCACCTGCGAGTCCCGGCGGCCGAGGTACTCGAACTCGCCGGAGGGCAGCCGGCGGCCGAAGTCGCCCGAGCGGTAGAGCCGTTCGCCCGGCCGGTACGGGTCCGCGCGGTACGCCGCGTCGGTGCGGGCGGCGTCGTTGACGTAGCCGCGGCCGACGCACACCCCCGCGAAGACGATCTCCCCCGGCGCCCCGTCGGGGACCATGCGCAGCCGCTCGTCCACCACGTACACCCGGACGTTGCGGGTCGGCGGGCCGAGCGGGACGGAGCGGCCGGCCGGCGGGCCGTGCAGCACGCCGTGGTTGGTGTCGTCCGAAACCTCGGTGGTGCCGTAGCAGTTGACCAGCGGAATGCCGGGGAAGGCGGCGAACCAGCGGTGCACCAGCTCGGTCTTGAGCGCCTCGCCGGTCACCGCGAGGCAGCGCAGCGACGGCAGGCCCGGGCTGTCGCCCCGGAGCGTCTCCAGCACCAGGTCCAGGTAGGAGGGCACCAGCTGGGCCACCTGGACGCCGGCCCCGGTGACGGTCTCCACGAACCGGCGGACGTCGGTGACGGTCTCCTGCCCGACGATCTCCGTCCGGCCGCCGACCAGCAGCGCGCAGACCAGCTGCCACAGCGAGATGTCGAAGCACTGCGGCGCGGTCTGGGCGATGACGTCCCCCTCCCGGACGCCCAGGTCCTCGATCTTGGCGTAGAGGTGGTTGAGGAAGCCCGCGTGCTCGCACATCGCGCCCTTGGGCTCGCCGGTCGAGCCCGAGGTGAAGTAGATGTACGCCAACTGGTCGGCTGCGACCGCGAGTCCGAGGTCGTCCTCGCGGCCGGGCGCGGCCAGCACCTCGGTCAGCACCGAGACGGTCACCGCCTCGCGGCCGCGCACGGCCTCGTCGAGCTGCGCCAGCCCGGGGTCCGCGAGCACCCGGCGGCAGCCGCTGCGCTCCAGCACGACGGCGATCCGCTCGGCCGGGAACGCCGGGTCCAGGGGCAGGTAGCAGCCGCCCGCCTTGAAGACCGCGAGGACGGCGGCCAGCCACTCCAGCGAGCGCTCGGCCACCACGGCCACCACGTCCTCGTCGGCCAGCCCCTGCTCCCGCAGCGACCACGCGATCCGGTTGGCGCGGCCGTTCAGCTCCGCGTACGTCCAGCTCCGGCCGTCCTGCGCCGCGGCGACCGCGTCGGGGTGCCGGCGCACGCGCTCCTCGAACAGCTCGTGGAACCGGCGGTCCGGCAGCGCCCGGACGGGGCCGGCGGAGGCCGAGAGCACGGCGGCCAACTCCTCGCCGGCGACCAGGCCGTGTGCGTCGTGCGCCTCGTCCGGGGAGCCGGTCATCCGCTCCAGGACCGCACGGACGTAGCCCTCGGTGCGGTCGGGGCCCACGTGTCCCTGCTCCGCCGCCTCCTGGAGGACCCTCTCCGCATCGGCCCGCCCCTCCGGGGCGGCCACCCGGGCGATCAGCTCCCGCCAGCTCCGGCCGCCGTCGCCGAGCGCGTCGGAGCCGGTCAGCACCGCCGCGACCTTGAACGACGCGGCCAGCCGCACGGTGTCCGGATCGACCCCGGCCTCGGCCGCCAGGGCCGCGACCGCCGCTTCGGCGTTCCTCATGATTCGTCACCCTTCAGCTCGTTCAGCTCGTTCCGACGTGCCGGCAGGGGCCAGGGCAGCCGCGCACGATCACGTTTGTTGGTGGCGGTGCGCGGCAGATCGGCCAGCACCGCGATGAGGTCGGGCACGGCGGGCGCCGGCAGCCGCCGGGCCACGAGCCGGCGCAGCTCCTCCGGGGAGACCCCGGCGTCGGCCACCACGTAGCCCACCAGGCAGGGGTCGCCGGTCGCGGTGGTGCGCACGGCCGCGGCGGCCTCCCGCACCCCGGCCTGCCGCTCCAGGACCGCCTCGACCTCGTCCAGTTCGACCCGGTTCCCGCGGATCTTCACCTGGTTGCCGGTCCGGCCGGTGAACGCCAGCGTGCCGTCCGCCCGCCAGTACCCGCGGTCGCCGGTGCGGTAGAGCGTCCGGCCGGGCCGCCACGGGTCGGGCAGGTACGCCGAGGCCGTCTCGGCGGGACGGCGGTGGTACGAGCCGGCCAGGAACGGGCTGCGCAGGTGGATCTCGCCGGGCACCCCGGCCGGGCACGGCCGGCCGAGGGCGTCGAGGACGAGCGCCTCCCGGCCCGGGATCGCCCCGCCGATCGGCACGGTGGCCGGGAACGCCGCGCCCGGGGGCAGTTCGTGGTGGGTGGCGAGGATGCACTCGGTGGGCCCGTACAGGTTGTGCAGCGCCGGGCGCACCGGCCGGTGCGCCCAGGCCTCGGCCAGGTCCACCGGGAACACCTCGCCGGCGACCAGGACGTGCCGCAGGTCCGGCAGTTCGCCGCCCTGCGCGTCCAGCGCCTCGGTGAGCAGCCGGAGGAACGACGGCACGGTCTGGATCTGGCCGATCCGCTCCCGCCGCAGCCAGCGCACCACCGCGACCGGGTCGCGCCGGGCCTCGCCGGGCGGCAGGCACAGCGCGGCACCGGCGGTGAGCGCGGCGAACACCTCGGTGTACGCGGCGTCGTAGGTGAGCGGCGCCCACTGGGCGATCCGGCTCCCCGGCCCGATCCCGAACCGCTCCCGCTGCCACTCGGCGAACTGCGCGAACGCGGCCCGCGACAGTGCGATCCCCTTGGGCGTCCCGGTGCTTCCCGAGGTGTGCACGATGCACAGCGGGTGGTCGGCGGCCGGCGGGGCCGGGAAGCGGTCGCGCTCCCCCGGCGGTTCGTCGCGCGGGGCGGGCTCCAGTGGGAGCACCGGCAGGCCCGCGAACCGGCCGTCCGGGCCGAGCAGTTCGGGGTGCGCCGCGGCGGCGGCCCCGTCGGCCAGCACGCAGACGGCGCCCGTTCCCGCCAGGATGTCGCGCAGGCGGGCGTCCGGGTCGGCGGGGTTCAGGCAGGTGAACGTCGCGCCGGTGCGCATGGCGCCGAGCACGGCCGCGATCGCGCCGGCGCCGCCGCCCGGCAGGACCGCCACCACCCGCCCGGGGCCCGCACCGCGGCCGGCCAGGGCGTGGGCGATCCGGCAGCTCCACCGGTCGAGCCCGCGGTAGTCGAGCGTGCCCTCCGGGGAGCGCACCGCGACCGCCTCGGGGGCCTCCTGCACGCGCGCCGCGAACTCCCCGTCCAGGAAGGCCAGGTAGTCGCGGTACGGCCGCGCGGTGGCGGGGGCGGGCGCCCGGTGGGGCGCGGGGCGGCCGGAGAGGTCGAGTTCGGCCAGGGGCCGGTCCGGGCCGTCCTGCCCGAAGCGCAGCGCCCGGACGAGGTGGTCGGCGAAGCCCTCCGCCGTCGTCTCGCCGGGCAGGGTGCCGGTGAGGGCGACGGTGAACCCGTGCGGCCCGGTCACGGCCAGGGTCAGCCGGCCCCGCGGGTCGGGCGGGGCGTCGACGGTCACCTCGGCCGCGACGCCCGGCAGGTCCAGGACCGCCGCCGGGAGGTCCCGCCCCGCGAACACGGCGCGGATGGGGAAGTCCGGTACGTCGTCGGCCTCCGGTGCGGTGCGCACCCGGGCGACCAACTGGGCGGACGTCAGGGCGCCGGCGAGGTCCAGCCGGATCGCCCGGTGCTCCGGACCGTCCGCCACCGCCACCACCGCCTCGGCCGTCCCGGCGTACCTGCCGAGCACGGCCGCGAAGGCGGCGAGCACCCGCTCGGTGCCGGCGCCGTCGGGCAGCTCGCGGACCGCCCGCTCCCCCGGGAACCGGGCGCCCGGCCTGGGGCCGGGCCCGGGCGCCGGTGCGGCCCCGGTCCGCGCACGGTAGGCGGCGCCGAGGTCCCCGGTCAGCGCCGCGACCGACCACTCGTCGGCCCGCGCCGCGTCCACCGCGATCAGGAGCTCGTACGCCCCGGCGCCCAGCCCCGCCAGGCAGGCCCGCAGCCGGGGGCGGCCGGCCGCCCCGACCGGCCGGGCGGCCTCGTCCGCCGCCAGGTCCGCCAGGACGCGCCCCTGCTGCTCCCCGCCGGACCGCGCGAGGTCGATGACCCTCAGCCGGACCCGGCCGGGCCGCTCGCCCTTGAGCTGCGGGTGCGCGGCCACCACGTCGTCGACGGCCGCGGACAGCGCGGTGACGTCCAGCTCGCCCGTCAGACGGGCGCGGAGCAGCGCGTTCGCGACGGAGGCGGTCACGACGGGCTCCCCGCCGTGCGGTCCGTCACCGCGGCGGCGAGCCCGGCGACGGTGGGGTCCTGGAGGAACGCGCGCAGCGGGAGGTCCACCCGGTACTCGTGCCGGACCCGGTCCATCAGGCGCGCGATCGCGAGGGAGTCGCCGCCGAGGAGGGTGAAGTCGTCGTCGCGGCCGATGTCCGCCAGGCCGAGGATCTCGCTCCAGATCGCCGCGATCCCGGTCTCCGTCGGACCCTTCGGCGGTTCCGCGGCCTCCGCCGCCCGCTGCAGCGCGACCTTCGGCAGGGAGCGGCGCTCCACCTTGCCGTTGAGCGTCCGGGGGATCGCCGCCATGCGGACGAACACCGAGGGCACCAGGCCGGGCGCGAGGCGCTGCGCGGCGTGCGCGCGCAGGTCGGCGTCGGAGACGTCCGGGGCCACCACGTAGGCGACCAGGGCGGTCGTCACGTCCTCCGTGACCACCGCCGCGCAGACGTCCTGCACCCCGGGGCGGGCGCGCAGGGCGTTCTCGACCTCGCCAAGGTCGACGCGCACGCCGTGGACCTTGACCTGCTGGTCGCGGCGGCCGTACAGCTCCAGGCTCCCGTCGGGCCGCAACCTGCCGAGGTCGCCGGTGCGGTGGGTGGTGGCCGTGCCGCGCCACTCGTCGTCGCCGAGGTAGCCGAGGAGCGGGAACGGGACCTCGATCTCCACCTCGCCGAGCGCGTCCGGCGGGTCGCCGGGCCCGGTCAGGACCCGGGCCGACACGCCCGGCAGCGGCCGGCCGACCGGCACCAGCCGGGCGTGGGCGTCCTCCTCCGTCGTCCGGTGGAAGAGCTTCGTCATGGTCGTCTCGGACGGCCCGTACAGGTTGACCAGTTCCTTGCCGCCGCCGAACAGGCCGCGCCACCACGCGACGTCCGAGGGCTGGAGCGGCTCGCCCGCGAGCAGCACGGCGCGCAGCGCCGGGAACGAGCCGGGGGTGAGGGCGGCGGAGCGCAGGGTGCGGAAGAGGGTCGGCACGCAGTGCAGGACCTCGACCTCGTGCTCGGTGAGCCAGCGCGCCAGGCCCTCGCCGACCGGCGTCCCGCCGGCCGGGGGCGCGCAGACGGTGCCGCCCGCGCACAGCGGGGCGAAGGCGTCGCGCAGGAACGCGTCGAAGCCCGGCGACGTCAGCTGGGAGACCCTGGTGCCCGCGCCGATCCCGAACTCGGCGATCTCCCAGTCGACGAAGTGGTGGACCGCCCGGAGGCTGCCGCGGATGCCCTTGGGGTGCCCGGTCGTCCCCGAGGTGAAGTAGACGTACCCGCGGTCCTCCGGGGCGGAGCGCTGCCAGGCCTCCGCGGACCACGCCCGCGGCTCCAGCTCCTCCGGGCGGACGAGCCGTGCGCCGCCGGGCGGTTCGCGCTCCGCGAGCGCCGCGCGGCCCGGGGCGTCGGCGACCACCGCGCCCGGCCGCAGGGCGGCGAGCACGCCGTCCAGGACGGCGGCGGGCAGCCTGGGGTCGACCGGCGCGAAGGTGCGGCCAGCGGCCGCGCAGCCGAGGACGGCCGCGATCACCTCCACCGGGTCGGCGCAGGAGATCAGGACCGGGTCGGCGGGCCGCACCCCCTCGAAGGCGGCCTGGTAGCCGGCCACCCGGCCCGCCAGCTCTTCGTAACTCACCTTCCGCTCACCGGACTTGACGGCGCAGCGGGCGCCGTCGCGGGCCAGGCCGTCCGCCCATCGCGTCAGAACCGTCGGCGTGGTCATATCTCTCCGTTCCTGATCCGCCGTGCGATGACGGTCATCGGGTCGATGCTGGGCAGGTGGCGGGTCAGTCCGCGGGCCTCGATCGCCCTGGTCACCAGGTGCAGTTCGGTGCAGCCGGCGACGAACGCGGACGCCCGGTACTTCGGCAGCAGGCCGCGGACGAAGTCGACCGTCGGGAGCCGGTCGGCGTTGCGCTTGAGCCGGTAGATGTGGTGGTGCAGCTGTTCCTGGTCGGCCTCGTCGGGCAGGACCAGGCGCTGCGCGTACTGCGGCCACCGCTCGTGGCCGGTGAAGACGCCGGCCAGCACGCTGCCCCGGGTGCACAGCACCAGGTGCCGGCCGGGGCGTTCGGCGAGCTGCTCGAAGACCAGGTCCACCAGGGAGACGCAGCGCGAGCGCAGCGCCTCCGGCAGCAGCCGGATCGCGGGGTGCGCGGTGATGCAGGCCACCACGACGACGTCGGCGCCGGCGGTGAGCAGGCGCTCGACCGAGTCCTCCAGCGCGTCGCGGACGAGGCCGACCGTCCCGGACTGGATGGCGGTGGTCCGGTCGGCCACGGCCGGGTCGGACCACAGCAGGATCCGGGCGGCGAGCTGCTCGTGCTCGGGCGGTTCGAGCCCGTACACGGTGTTGAGCAGCTCGGTGGAGGCCAGCGGGCCCATTCCGCCGATCACGCCGATCAGCGGGTTGCGGGCGCCGGGCTCCCCGGTGCGCGCGGGGGCGCCGGCCGGCAGGGGCCGCGCGGCGGCCGCCGGGGGCGTGGTGACGCGTTCTCGGGTCATCCCAGGCACGGCAGGCCGAACTCCTCCAGGAAGATCGCGAAGGTCGCGATGACGAGCAGGTAGTCCGTGTCGAGGTGCGGGTGCACGGTGCGGGCCCCCGAGGTCTGGCGGCGGATCAGCTCGGCGACGACGGCCGGGTCGAAGTAGCCCTGCCGGCGCACGGTCGCGGGCGAGAGCAGGTCGTCGAACCACTCGTCGCCGGCCAGGAGCAGTTCGGTGCTGGTCTGGCTGCGGAAGCCGAACTTGCGGCGGTCGAGCACCTCCTGCGGGACGAGGCCCTCGGCCGCGCGGCGCAGCACGGCCTTCTCCCGGCCGCCGGCCGTCATCAGGGACGGCGGGATCGTGGTCGCGTGCCGGACGACGTCCCTGGCCAGGAACGGGAAGCGCATTTCGACGGAGCTCGCCATGGCCATCCGGTCGCCGTGGTCGCCGAGCAGGTGGTCGGCGAGCCGCAGGTGGAAGTCCAGGTAGGAGCGCTGGTGCAGCGGGTGGCGCCCGATCAGGCGCTCCGGGTCGACGAGGCGCTGGGAGGTGACCGAGAAGGCGTCGAACTCCTCGGCCAGCGGGCCGCTGTAGAGCTGGCGGCGCAGGTCGTGGGCGGGCACCTGGTCGGTCTCGTAGCGCAGGTCCAGGCCCCACATCCGGTGGGCGGCCGCGCGTTCGAGCTGCTCCTCCAGGAGGTCGGCCGGGCCGCGGCCGGGGCCGCCGGTGTCGAACAGGTAGCCCGGGTAGCCGCCGAACAGCTCGTCGGCGCCCTCGCCGCTGAGCACCGCGACCGTGCCGGTGGCGCGGACCTCGCGGGCCAGCAGCATCGAGCAGACGTTGTAGGACTCCTTCACCGGGGTCTCGGCGTGCCGGACCATGGCGCCGAGCAGGCCGGCGGTGTCGGCGGCGTCGACCGGCACCTCGTGGTGGCGGGTGCCGATCTTGCCGGCCACCAGCCGCTGGTAGCGCGCCTCGTCGATGCTGCTGCCGGGGAAGGTGACCGCGTAGCTGGGCCACGCGTGGCCGGGGCGGCCGGCGGCCAGGAGCGCGCCGATCAGGCTGGAGTCCAGGCCGCCGCTGAGGTAGGTCCCGACGGGGACGTCCGCGACCGAGCGGGAGCGGACGGCGGCGTCGAGCAGGTCCCGGGTGCGGTCGGCACAGGTGTCGAGGACGCGCGGGTCGCGCAGGGCGGCGGCGTCGCGGTGGCGGGCCTCGTCGTCCCAGAGCGGGTAGTCGAGGTCCCAGTAGCGCTCGGTGCGGTGGCCCGAGCGGTCCGCGACGAGCCGCTCGCCGGGGCGCAGCGACCTGATGCCCTCGAACATCGTCCGGGGGCTGACCAGTCCGGGCAGCGAGAGGACCTGGTCGAGTCCGCGCAGGTCGACCCGGCGGTCCACCAGCGGGTGGCACAGAATGCTCTTGACCTCGGAGGCGAAAACGATCCGGCCGGCCACCTCGGTGTAGAACAGCGGCAGCACTCCGCAATGGTCGCGGGCGAGCACGAGGCGGTCCTCGCGCCGGTCGTAGAGGGCGAAGGCGAACTGGCCGTCGAGGTGGCCGGTGAGTTCGGTGCCGTATTCCTCGTAGAGATGGACCAGGACTTCCGTGTCCGAACCGGAGCGGAATGTGTGACCCTTTCTCCGGAGTTCCTCGCGCAGTTCCCGGTGGTTGAATATCTCGCCGTTGCACACCGAGACCACCGAGGAGTCCGGGGTGGCGTGGGGCTGTCCCCCGCCGGCCAGGTCGACCAGCGACAGGCGGCGGAACCCGGCGGTGAACGCGCCGGTCTCGCAGGTGGTGTGCGCGTCTGGCCCCCGGTGCACCAGCGCGTCGGTCATGGCCGTCAGGACGTCGGGGTCCAGGCCGGCCGGGTCGTCGAATCCGTAGACCCCGGCTATTCCGCACATCGAGCTCAGGCTCCTATCACCCGGTCGCCCACGCGAATCCTGACGGAATCCGCTGTTCTTTCGATATGTCCGCCGGTCACATTAGGAGCGGCGCCGCACACGGGTCAACGATTTACCGCTCGTCCTTTGGGACAGAATCCCGGCCCTACCGGAGTACAGGTCGGTTCTCGACCTGCGGGCGGCGACGCGCGGCGCTTTCCCGGCCTAGCGTGAGGGCCGAACGATTTCGCGTGGCAACGACGGTGAGGTTGGAGACTATGCGCGTCCTCGGCTACAGCGGGCTGAACGGCGGACTGGAATTCAAGCGGGCGGCTTTCCCCGGGCTCGATCCCCGGCTGCACAGGTTCGCCCAGGGCTACGACTCGGCGGCGGCCCTGGTGATCGACGGCGAGGTCGTGGCCGCCGCCGCGGAGGAGCGGTTCACCGGCGAGAAGACCACCGGGTCGTTCCCGGCCAACGCGATCGCGTTCTGCCTGGAGCAGGGCGGGCTGAAACCCGACGACGTCGACGTCCTGGCGCACGGCTTCGCCTACGGGGAGCCGGCCGGCGGCGCCGGGAGCACCTACGCGGCCACCCGGTTCCGCGAGGTGTACTCGACGGAGTCGCAGATCGCCCTGGCCGAGAAGTTCCTTCCCGGCCGGCCCTGGGGCGACCGCTTCCGGCCCGTCCCGCACCACCTCGCCCACGCCGCGAGCACCTTCTACCCCAGCGGGTTCGAGGAGTCGCTGATCGTGGTGAGCGACGGGATGGGCGAGTCCGAGAGCCTCACCGTCGCGGTCGGCCGGGGCGAGGAGATCGAGGTCCTGCGCACCGTCCCGGCCATGCACTCGGTCGGGATCCTCTACAGCCTGGTGACCCACCACCTCGGCTTCGTCCCTTTCATGGACGAGTACAAGGTGATGGGACTCGCGCCCTACGGGGACCCCCAGCGCTACTACGACCGCTTCGCCGACATGGTGCGGCTGCGGGAGGACGGCACGTACACCGTCCCCGTGCTGGCCCGGGACCGCACGGCCTTCGAGCACGAGACCCACGAGGGCGTCCTGCGCGAACTGGCGGCCGTGCTCGGCCCCGCGCGGCTCCCGGGGCAGCCCTCGACCCAGGAGCACGCCGACATCGCCGCGGCCCTCCAGGCGATCACCGAGCAGTCGATGCTGCACGTCCTGCGCGCGGCCCGCGAGCGCACCGGCCTCAGCCGGCTCTGCCTGGCCGGCGGCGTCGCGCTCAACTGCACGCTCAACGGCCTCGTGTCGCGCAGCCGGCTGTTCGACGACGTCTTCGTCCAGCCGGCCTCCAGCGACGACGGCACCGCGATCGGCGCGGCGCTCGCGGCGGACGCCGCCGCGTCCGCCGGGGCCGGGCGGATGTCCATGCCGTACTGGGGGCCCGGGTTCTCCGACGATGAGCTGGCGGCGGCGGTCGGCGAGCCGGCGGGCTGCACCGTCGAGGAGTACGCCACCGACGCCGAACTCGCCGAGCGGGTCTCGGAGCTGCTGGCCGACGGCCGGATCACCGCGTGGGTCCAGGGCCGGATGGAGTTCGGCCCCCGCGCGCTCGGCAACCGCAGCATCCTCGCCGACCCGCGGACCGAGGCCATGCGCGACCGCCTCAACGAGGTGGTCAAGGAGCGCGAGAGCTTCCGGCCGTTCGCGCCGGTGGTCCGCGTCCAGGACGCCGGCGAGTACTTCGAGATCGAGCCCGGCACCGAATCCCGGTACGCCCACATGCTGTTCGTGACGCAGACCCGCGCCGAGCGCCGCGACGACCTCGGCGCGGTCACCCACGTCGACGGCAGCGCGCGCGTCCAGGTGCTCCACCCGGAGAGCAACCCGCGGTTCTTCGAGCTGATCGGCGCGTTCGGCCGCCGCACCGGCACCCCGGTGGTGCTGAACACCTCGTTCAACCTGCGCGGCCAGCCGATCATCGCGACCCCACAGGAGGCCCTGCGGACGTTCCTGCGCTCGAAGCTGGACGCCCTCGTCCTCGGCCGGACCGTCGTCGTCAAGGGCGCCGAGGAGTCGATCGCCGATGTCGGCTAGCCCCTTCCCGTCCCCGGCCGCCCACGCGACCCTGCCGCCCGACCGGCCGCGCCCGCCGGTGCCGCAGTTCCGGCGCGCGACGGTGGGCCTCGACGGCGCCGCCTTCGCGGAGTGCCTCACGGAGGTCTCGGCCCGCTACGGGATCGAGCCGCGGACGGGGGCCGTCGCCGCGGTCGCCGCCGCGCTGGCCGCCCGCCACCGGCGCGGGCGCACGGTGCTCGCGGTCGGGACGGACCTCGGACCGGCCCGGCTCGTCGATGTCGGGGTCGAGCTGGGCGGGCGAACCGCAGCGGCGGTGGCCCTCGGCCGGCTGGAGGCCGAGCTCGAAGCCGGGCTGGACGCCGGACTCGAAGCGGAGTCGGGTCCGGAGTCCGCCGAACGCTCCGGCGTCGCCGTGCTGTTCGGGCGCCCGGCCGAGCAGTGGCGCGGCCTCGGACCCCGGCTCGCCGACCGGGACCTCGTCCTCAGCATCGACCCGGACCGCAAGGAGGCCGGCTGCGAGTTCGACCGCGACCTCTACGACCCCGCCGGCGTGACGGCCTTCTGCGCGGACGTCCGCCAGGTGCTGGCCGCACTCCTGGACTCGCCGGACCTGCCCGTCCTCGACGTCGAGGAGAGCCCCGGCCCGGAAGCAGCCGACGCCACGGCCCCGGACGCTCCCGCGCTGAGCTCCACCGAAGCCCTCCTGGCGGGCATCTGGGCCGACGTCCTGGACGTCTCCCCCGCCGAGATCGAGGCCGGCTCCGACTTCTTCGCCCTCGGCGGGCACTCGCTGCTCGCCGCCCGGGTCGCCATGCGGGCGGGCACCGTCTTCGGCGCCGAGGTCACCGTCGAGGACCTCTTCCACCACCCGACGCTGTCCGGCCTCGCCGCCCTGATCGGCCGGGCCGCGCCGACCACGGTGGCGCCGATCCCGGCGGCACCGGCCGGCGGCGCCCACCCGCTCAGCTCCGCGCAGACCGGCATCTGGCTCGCCGAACAGCTCGACCCGGGCGCGGCGCAGTACAACTTCCCGCTGTACTGGCGGCTGCGCGGCACGGTCGACCCGGCGGCGCTGCGGCGGGCCCTGGACGGGCTGGTGCGGCGTCACGAGGCGCTGCGGCTGCGGATCACGGAGTCGGACGCCGGCCCGGTCCAGAGCGTCGCCCCCGGCTCGGCGGTCCCCTTCGAGACGGCCGACCTGCCCGGACACGACGACGCGGCCCTCGCCGCGCTCGTCCGGCGCACCGTCGACGCGCCCTTCGACCTGGCCGAGAACGCGCTGCGCGCGCTGCTCGTCCGCCTCGCGGACGACGACTGGGCCCTCGTCCTCGTCGTCCACCACATCGTCTGCGACCAGTGGTCCCTCGCCCACCTCGTCGACGAGCTCGGCACCCTGTACGCCGGCCGGGCGGGCGCGCCGCAGGACGGACCGCGCACCGGCTACCTGGACTACGCGTCCTGGCACCGGGACGTGCTGGCCGAGCGGCTGCCCGCGCTGCGGGAGCACTGGCGCGAGGACGTCGTCACCGCCCCCGAGGTGGACCTGACGGCCCTGCACCGCGCCGACGCCGGCCCCGGCCTGCGGGCCGGCTGCCACCGCTTCGAGATACCCGCCGGGCTCCTCGGCGAGGTCGAGGCCCTCGGCCGGCGCAGCGGCGCGACCCCGTTCATGGTGCTCTACGCCGCGTTCCTCGGGCTGCTCCACCGCTACTCCGGCCAGGACGACCTGACCGTCGGCACCTCCGTCGCCGGCCGCGGCCACCCCCAGCTGGAGACGGTGGTCGGCTCGTTCGTCAACCTCGTGCAGCTGCGCACCCGGCTCGCCCCCGGCGTCCCGTTCCGCGAGCTCCTGGACCGCGCCCGGACCACCGTCATCGACGCCTACGCGCACCAGGACTACCCGCTGGAGGCGGCCCTGCGGGAGCGGCGGGCCCACGGCGCCCCGGGCACGCCGCCGACCTCCGTCATCTTCGAGCTGCTCAACGTCGACCCGGTGCGGCTGACGCTCCCGGGCGCCGAGGCCGAGGAGGTGCCCGTCCGGGTCGGCTCGGCGAAGTTCGGCCTGATGGTGACGCTGGAGGCCACCGCGTCGGGGACCATCGGCAACGTCGAGTACCGGGCCGACCGCTACGACGCGGCGCGCATCGCCCGGTTCGTCGAGCACTACCTGTCGCTCCTCGCGGCCGTGGTGCGGGACCCGGAGCTGCGGGCCGACCAGTGGCTGCCCGCCGGGGAACCGGCCGATCCGAGCCCGGCCGCCCAGGCGGTGGCGGTCGCAGCCGACCCGGAACAGGACGGCGGCGCCACCCCGGCCTCCCGCCAGCGCGACGCCCTCGAAACCGTCCTGGCCGGCATCTGGGCCGACGAGCTCGGCGTCGCCACCGTCGGCGCCGACGAGGACTTCTTCGCGCTCGGCGGCTACTCGCTGACCGCCACGAGGATCGTGGCACGGCTGCGCCGCGAGCTGTCCGTCACGGTGCCGCTGCGCGTCCTGCTCGTCGACGGGACGGTCGCCTCGCTCGCGGCCTACGTCGAGGCGCACGAGCCCGACCTCCCCGGCCTGCAGCGGACCGTCCGGGTCATCCGGCTCGCGCGGGCGGACACCCACCGGCAGCGGCAGACCGCCGACCAGGAAGGGATGTGACCACCATGACGCGCTTTCTGTCCCCCACGCAGCACGGCATCTGGCTCGCCGAGCAGGTCAACCCGGGGCAGCCGGTCTACAACGTGCCGGCCGCGCTGCGCCTGCGGGGCGAGCTGTCCCCGGACGGCCTGCGGCACGCGGTCGAGGCGCTCGTCCGGCGCCACCGCGCGCTGCGGACGCGGTTCGTGTCCGTCGCCGGGCTCCCCCGCCGGACCGTCCTCGACCACGCCGACGTCCCGGTCCGGGTGCTGCGGCTGCCCGACGAGGCGGCGGCCCGGCAGGCGATGGACGAGGAGATCGCGCGGCCCTTCGCCGTCGCCACCGACCCCCTGCTGCGGGTGTCCGTCATCCGCTACGCCGAGGACGAGTGCTTCCTGCTGCTGGTGTCCCACCACCTCGTGAGCGACGGCTGGTCGGTGGACGTCCTGCTGGAGGAGCTCGCCGCCCACTACCGGGCCGACGGGGACCCCGTCTCCGTGGATGCACCGTCTGAGCCCGAGCTCCCGCCGCTGGACGCCGCCACCGCCGAGGAGAACCTCGCCTTCTGGGAGCGGACGCTGCGCGACGCCCCCGCGGCGACCGAGCCGCTCGGCTCCGGCCGCCGGCCGGCCGGCCGCACCAACCGCGGCATGACGTCCCGGTTCACCCTGCCCGACGAACTCTGCGCCACGATCCGCGAGTTCGGCCGGACCCGCCGGGTGAGCCCCGCCGTGACGCTCCTCGCCGGCTTCGCCGCGCTGCTCACCCGCTGCTCCGGGCAGCAGGACCTCGTCATCGGCACGTCGCTGGCCGGCCGTGACGACCCGGCGACGGAGCGGCTGGTGGACTGCCTCGTCAAGGTGGTCCCGCTGCGGATCACGGCCGGCGCGGGCACCGACTTCGCCGGGCTCCTCGGCACCACCAGGGACGCGTTCATCGACGCCCTGGAGCACCAGGACGTCGTCCTGGAGGACCTCGCCCGGCGCCTGGGCACCGACCGCGACGGCTCGCCGCTGTTCCGGGTCCTGTTCGGCTACAGCCGCGGGTACGCCGCACCGCGGATGGCGGGGCTGGAGACCGCCCACGTCCCGGTGAACACCGCGACCGCCAAGTTCGACCTCACCTGGAACGTCAACGACGACGGCGAGCGGATCGAGGTCGAGGTCGAGCACCGGACCGAGCTGATCGACGCGGCGCAGGCCGCGCGCCTGGCCGGGCACTGGTGCCGGCTGCTCGGGGCGCTCCTGGCCGAGCCGGAGGCGCTCGTGGCGCGGGCCGAACTGCTGTCGGCCGAGGAGCGGGCGCGGCTCGTCGGCGCGGCTCCGGCGCCGCGGGTGCGGCCGTCGGCGGCGGAACGGTTCGCCGGGCAGGTGACGGCGGCTGGCGACAGCGTCGCGGTGAGCGACGGCACCCTGGAATTGACATATCGCCAACTCGACGAACGTGCCTCGAACTTCGCCGCCCTCCTCGCCGGGGCCGGCGTGAACCGCGGCGACCGCATCGGCCTGTGCCTCACCCGCACCGTCGACATGGCCGCCGCCGTCCTCGCCGTGTGGCGCCTCGGCGCCGCGTACGTCCCCGTCGACCCGGACAACCCGGCGAGCCGCATCGCGTACGTCCTCGGCGACGCCCGCGTCCCGCTCGTCCTCACCGACGCCGCCGACCGCGTCCCCGCCGGGCCCTGGCGCACCCTCGACACCTCCCGGGCGACGGACGCCGTCCACACCGGATCCGTCCGCCCGGAGGCCGGCGAACTCGCCTACGTCATCTACACGTCCGGCTCCACCGGCAGGCCGAAGGGCGTCGAAGTCACCCACGGCAACCTCGCCGCACTGCTGGACGCCGGTGAGGAGACCGTCGGCCTGCGCGACACCGACGTCTGGTCGCTGTTCCACTCCTTCGCCTTCGACTTCTCGGTCTGGGAGATCTGGGGCGCCCTCGCCTACGGCGGACGGCTCGTCGTCGTCCCCCGCGAGGTCACGCGCGACCCCGCGGCCTTCCTCGACCTGCTGGTCCGCGAACGCGTCACCGTCCTGAATCAGACCCCCTCCGCGTTCCGCCAGCTCGTCGCCCAGGAGGAGCGCCGCCCGGCCGGCGAACTGAGCCTGCGCCTGGTCGTGTTCGGCGGCGAGGCGCTCGACCTGGCCCCCGTGCGCGCCTGGTGGCGCCGCCACGCCCCCGACCGCCCGGTCCTGGTCAACATGTACGGGATCACCGAGACCACCGTCCACGTCACCTGGCAAGTCCTGGACGAGGAACGGATCGAGAGCAGCAGCAGCCCCATCGGCCGCGCCCTCCCCGGCTACCGCGCGCTCGTCCTGGACGAGTACGGCGAGCCGGTGCCAGTGGGCGTGCAGGGCGAGCTGTACGTCGGCGGCGCCGGGGTCGCCCGGGGCTACCTCGGCCGCCCCGGCCTCACCGCCGAGCGCTTCGTCCCCGACCCCTTCACCGACGCGCCCGGCGCCCGCCTCTACCGCAGCGGCGACCTCGCCCGCTGGACGGCCGACGGGGAACTCGAATACCTCGGCCGCGCGGACGACCAGGTCAAGATCCGCGGCTTCCGCATCGAACTCGGCGAGATCGAGGCGGCCCTCGGCCGCCACCCGGCCGTCCGGGGCGTCACCGTCGTCGTCCGCGAGGACACCCCCGGCTACCCCCGGCTCGTCGCTTACGCCGCCTGCGCCGACAAATCCGAAGGAACCGGCACAGCCGACCCGCGCGAGCTGCGCGACTTCGCCGCCCTCCACCTGCCCGCCTACATGGTCCCCGCAGCGATCGTCCCCCTGGACGCCCTCCCCCTGACCCGGAACGGCAAGATCGACCGCGCCGCCCTCCCCGCACCCGAGTTCGCCTCCGGATCCACCGGCCGCGAGCCCGCGAACGCGACCGAGGCGGCCCTGTGCCGGCTGTTCGCCGACGTCCTCGGCCTGGAACGGGTCGGCGTCGACGACGCTTTCTTCGACCTCGGCGGACACTCGCTGCTGGTCATCCGGCTGGTGGACCGGATCCGCGCCGCCCTCGGCGTCGAACTGTCCATCCGGGCCGTGTTCGAGACCCCGACCCCGGCCGGCCTGGCCGCGGCCGTCGCCCTCGGACAGCGGGCCCGGCCCGCCGTGCGCCCCGCGGCGCGCCCGGAGCGCCTGCCGCTGTCCTTCGCCCAGCGCCGCCTCTGGTTCCTCAACGAGCTCGACGGCGGAGCGGCCTACAACATCCCGTACGCGGCCCGCCTGTCCGGCGCCCTGGACGTCGACGCGCTGAACGCCGCGCTCGCCGACGTCGTGGAGCGGCACGAGGCGCTGCGCACCGTCCTGCCCACCGAGGACGGCCGGCCGTGGCAGCGGATCCTCTCCGGCGCCGAGGCCCGGACGGACCTCACCGTCACCGACACCACCCCGGACGCGCTGGACGCCGACCTCGCCGCGGAGAGCGAACGCGTCTTCCGGCTGACCACGGAACCCGCCCTGCGCGCCCGCCTCTTCCGCCTCGGCCCGGACGAGCACGTCCTCCTGCTGGTCGTCCACCACGTGGCCTGCGACGGCTGGTCGCTGGAGCCGCTGCTCGACGACCTCGCCGAGGCGTACGGCGCGCGCCGCACCGGCACCGCGCCGGCCTGGCCGCCGCTGCCCGTCCAGTACGCCGACTTCACGCTGTGGCAGCGCGAGCTGCTCGGCACCGAGGACGACCCGGAGAGCCGGCTCTCGCAGCAGACCGAGTACTGGCGCCGGACGCTCGCCGGCCTCCCGGACCAGCTGGCGCTGCCCTTCGACCGGCCGCGGTCGGGCACGGTCGGCCTGCGCGGCGGCGAGGTCGCGGTCGAGGTCGGCCCGGCGCTGCACGCCGCGCTGGCCGCCGCCGCGCGGGCCCACGACTGCACCGTGTTCATGGCGCTCCAGGCCGCCGTCGCCGTCGTGCTGTCCCGCTCCGGCGCGGGGCCGGACATCCCGCTCGGCACGGCCACCTCCGGGCGCGCCGACGCCGCGCTGGACGGCCTCGTGGGCTTCTTCGCCGGCACCCTCGTGCTGCGCACCGACCTCTCGGGCGACCCGACCTTCGCCGAACTCCTCGGCCGGGTCCGGGAGGCCGACCTCGGCGCCTTCGCCCACCAGGACGTCCCGTTCGAGACGCTCGTCGAGGCGCTCAACCCGGCCCGCGTGCCCGGCGCCAACCCGCTGTTCCAGGTGAGCGTCTCCATGCTGAACAGCATCACCGCGGAACTCGCCCTCCCCGGCCTGGAGGTGGCGTCCCACGACCTGAGCATGGGGATCTCCGCCTTCGACCTGTCCTTCGTGTTCGGCGAACGCCCGGGCGCCGCGGCCGGGCAGGCCGGCGGGCTGGTCGCCGCGATCGGGTACGACGCCGACCTGTTCGACCACGCCACCGTCGAGGCCGTCGCCGACCGCCTGGTGCGGGTGCTGGAGGCGCTGGCCGCCGACCCGGACCGCCGGGTCGGCGAGGTGGACCTGCTCTCCGCGCAGGAGCGGCGGCAGGTCCTGCGGGAGTGGAACGACACCGCCGCCGAGGTGCCGGAGCTCCCGGTGCCCGCGCTGTTCGCCGCCCAGGCCGCGCGCACCCCCGCCGCCCCGGCGGTGCGCCACCTCGACACCGAGCTGACCTACGCCGACCTCGACGCCCGCGCCAACCGGCTGGCGCACGAGCTGATCTCCCGCGGCATCGGGCCGGGGCGGCTCGTCGCCCTCGCCCTGCCCCGCTCGGAGCAGATCGTCGTGGCCCTGCTCGCCGTCCTGAAGGCCGGCGCGGCCTACCTCCCCGTCGACCCGTCCTACCCCGCCGACCGCATCGCCTTCATGCTGCGGGACGCGGCCCCCGCCTGCGTGGTCAGCACCACCGAGGTGGCCGCCGGGCTGCCCGGCAGCCCCGGCCTCCCGGTCGTCGCCCTGGACGACGCGCACGTGCGGCGCTCGGTCGCGGAGCGGCCGGCCACCGCGCCCACCGACGCGGACCGCACCGCACCGCTGCTTCCCGCCCACCCGGCGTACGTCATCTACACCTCGGGGTCGACGGGCCGCCCCAAGGGCGTGGTGGTCTCCCACCGCGGCCTCCCCAGCATGGTCCGCTCCCAGGCGGCGACGCTCGGCGTCGGCGGCGACAGCCGGGTCCTGCAGTTCGCCTCGATGAGCTTCGACGCCTCCGTGTGGGACACCTGGATGGCGCTGCTCACCGGCGGGTGCCTGGTCGTCGTGCCGGAGTCCCACCGGATCCCCGGCCCGGCCCTGGCGGACTTCCTGCGCGTCCACGGCATCACCCACGCCACCCTGCCGCCCGCCGTGGTGCTCGCCACCGAGTTCGACGAGGACGTCGCCGGGGTCACCCTGGTCACCGCCGGCGAGGCCTGCACGCCCGCCGTCCTCGACGCGGCCCGCCACTTCGCGAAGGTGGTCAACGCCTACGGCCCCACCGAGTCCACGGTGTGCGCGACGATGCGCACCGTCGACGGGGTGCCGCAGGCCGTCCCGATCGGCCGTCCGGTCGCGAACACCCGGGTGTTCGTTCTGGACGCGCGGCAGCGCCCCGTCCCGCCCGGCGTGCCCGGGGAGCTGTACCTCGCGGGCGCCGGGCTGGCCACCGGCTACCTGGACCGGCCCGCCCTGACGGCCGAGCGCTTCCTGCCCAGCCCCTTCGGCGGCGACGGGGAGCGGATGTACCGCACCGGCGACCTGGTGCGCTGGACGGCGGACGGCGAGCTGGTCTTCCTCGGCCGCACCGACGAGCAGATCAAGATCAGGGGCTTCCGCGTCGAGCCCGGCGAGGTGGAGGCGGTGCTCGCCGGCCACCCGGAGGTCGCCCACGCCGCGGTGATCGCCCGCGAGGACCGCCCGGGGGACGTCCGGCTCGTCGCCTACACGGTTCTGACGGACCGTCAATCCTTGGAGGACCCCGCCACGGCACTGCGGAGGTACGCGGCCGAGCACCTGCCGGAGTACCTCGTCCCCGGCGACGTGGTGGTCCTCGACCACCTGCCGCTGACGCCGAGCGGGAAGGTCGACCGCAAGGCCCTCCCCGCGCCCTCGGCGAACGGCCCGAGCGCGAACGGCCAGCACACAAACGGCCCGAGTGCGAACGGCCCGAGCGCGAACGGCCCGGCCGTGAGCGGCGCGACCACCACGGACGACCCGCGCGTGGCGGTCCTGGTCCGGCTCTTCGCGCAGGAGCTCGGCGTGGACCGGGTCGGTCCTGAGGACTCGTTCTTCGAGCTCGGGGGCCACTCGCTGCTGGCGACCCGGCTGATCGGCCGGATCCGCGCCCTGCTCGGGGCCGAGATCGGCATCGCGACGCTGTTCGAGGCGCCCACCGCCGCGGAGCTCGCGACCAGGCTCGACCGGGCCCCGGCCGACCCGTACGCCAACGTCATCGAGCTCCGGCGCGGCCGGCCCGGTGCCCGTCCGGTCTTCTGCATCCACCCCATCGGGGGCCTCGGCTGGTGCTACGGCTCCGTGCTGCCGTACCTGGAGCGGGACCAGCCGGTCCACGGGATCCAGGTGACGGAGAGCCACGGCCGCTTCAAGGCGGTGGAGTCGCTCGACGCGCTGGCCCGGCGCTACGCGGACCTGATCACCGCGACGCACCCGGACGGCCCGTACGTCCTCATGGGCTGGTCGCTCGGCGGAGTCCTGTCCTACGAGGTGGCCCGCCTGCTGGAGGCCGCCGGCCGGACCGTCGACCTGGTCGTCCTCTTCGACGCCTGGCCGTACGAACGGCCGGTGCCCCCCGAGGAGTTGGAGGGGGATTTCGCCGCCTGGGTGACCGGCGAGGTCATCGCCGGCCCGTCCGCCGACGGCACCCTCGACGCCCGGCAGAGCCGCGCCCTGGTCCGCGCGGCCAAGGGGGTCGCCGCCCTCCTCGGGCCGCCGCACCCGGACGGCTACCCCGGGCGCGTGCTGAGCATCGCCGCCGCCAAGACCGTCGCCGAGCGCGGCTCCGCCGAGGAGGCCTGGCGGCCGTACCTCACCGACGCCGAGCACCACGTGGTGGACGCCGACCACGACGCGATGATGACGCCCGCCGTCCTGGAGCAGTCGGGCCCGCTGGTCACGGCCGCCCTGACGTCCCTGCCCGCGCGGCGCACGGAGGCTGACGGTGACTGAGCGCCACGACTCCACCGACCCCCGCGACCTCGACCCTAACCTCGACCCCGACCCTGACCTCGACCCCGACCTGGACATCCCGGACCCCCGCGATCCGCGCCCGCTCGGCGACGACCGCTGCGTATTCATCCGCCCGGTGCTCCAGCCGGGCGGGAAGGTCGTCGCCGGGAATTTCTCCTACTACGACGCCTCCGAGGACACCGCCGGGTTCGAGGAGGCCCGGGTCCGCTACGCGTTCGGCGCGGAGCGGCTGTTCATCGGCCGCTACTGCTCCATCGCCGCGGGCGTCACCTTCGTGATGGCCGGCGCCAACCACGTCTTCGACGGGCCCACGGGCTACCCGTTCCTCAGCTTCGAGGGCGACTGGCGCGACGGCCTGATCGACGAGCTGATCGCCCGGGGACCGGACCGCAAGGGCGACACCCGGATCGGCAACGACGTCTGGATCGGCCGCGGCGCCACCGTCATGCCCGGGGTGACCGTCGGCGACGGCGCCATCATCGGCGCCGGCGCCCTGGTCGCCTCCGACGTGGCGCCCTACCGGATCGTGGGAGGCAACCCGGCCCGGGTGATCCGCGCCCGCTACGGCCCCGAGGACGTCGAGCGGCTGCTCGCGGCCCGCTGGTGGGACTGGCCGGTGGCGGCCGTCTCCCGGCACCTCCCGGAGCTGGTCCTCGGCCGGCCCGAACGGATCCTGTCCATCGCCCGGGCCGAGCACCTGCTCGGCCCGGCGCCGGCCACCCCCCAGGGGAGCTCATCATGACGACAGCAGCAGGCGGCCCCGGCGCCCCGCCGACCGTCGACCCCACGGCGGTCGACCTCGCCGACCCGGCCCTGTACGGCACCGGCGACCCCGAGGCGGTGTGGGCCGGGCTCCGCCGCGACCACCCGGTCCACTGGAACGAGGGCCCGGACGGCGGCGGCTTCTGGGCCGTCACCCGGCACGCCGACGTCCAGCGCGTGCTCAAGGACACCGCGGCCTTCACCTCCGCCCAGGGCATGCGGATCGGCCACAACCCGACCGCCACCGCCGAGGCCGCCGGGAAGATGCTGATCGTCACCGACGCGCCCCGGCACGCGAAGATCCGGCGGGTCATCAGCTCCGCGTTCACCCCACGCATGGTCGCCCGCCTGGAGCAGAACATGCGGACGATCGTGCGCGAGGAGCTGGCGGCCGTCCTGACCGGCGAGCCCTGCGAGTTCACGGACTTCGCCGCGGTCCTGCCGGTCGCGGTGATCTGCGACCTGCTGGGCGTGCCGAAGAGCGACTGGCGGTTCATGCTCGACTCCACCCGGGCCGCGTTCGGCGCTTCCGGCGTCGACCCGATCGCCCGGCTCGAAGCCCACGCCGGCATGCTCGCCTACTACGCCGACCTCGTCGACTTCCGCCGCGAGGAGCCGGGCGAGGACGTCGTCAGCGCCATGGCGAACGGCCTGGTCGACGGCGTCCCGCTCACCGACGAGGAGATCTTCCTCAACTGCGACGGCCTCATCTCGGGCGGGAACGAGACCACCCGGCACGCCACCGTCGGCGGCCTCCTCGCCTTCGCCGCCCACCCCGACCAGTGGCGGCTCGCGGCCGCCTCCCCCGACGGGATGGACACCGCCGTCGACGAGGTCCTGCGCTTCACCAGCCCGGCGATGCACGTGCTGCGCACAGCCGCCCGGGACGTCGAGGTCGCCGGGGTGACGATCCGGGCCGGCGATCCGGTGACGGTCTGGATGCCGTCCGCGAACCGGGACGAGACGGTCTTCGAGGCCCCCGAGGCCTTCGACGTCCGGCGCGCGCCCAATCCGCACGTGGCCTTCGGCAGCGGTCCGCACTTCTGCCTCGGCGGGGCGCTGGCCCGCACCGAACTCCGCGTCCTGTTCGGCGAGTTGCTCACCCAGGCCGCGGGCGCCGAACCCGCGGGACCGGCCCGGCGGCTCCACTCCAACCTCATCCGGGGCTTCGAGTCCGCGCCCGTCCTGCTGCACCCCAGCGACAGCCGGGAGAGGCGGTGAAGCCACTCGCGGACCCCCGGTTCCGCCGCCTGCTCATCGGCCAGGCGCTCTCGGGCTTCGGCAGCAGCGCCCTCTACCTGACCCTGGGCATCTGGGCCAAGGACCTCACCGGCAGCAACGCCGCCGCCGGCGGGGTCGAGGCCGCCCTCGGCGCGCCCATGGTGCTGTCGCCGCTCTTCGGCCACCTCGCCGACCGGGTGCGACGGCGCCCGCTGCTCATGGTCACCAACGCCCTCATGGGGCTGGCCGTGCTGTCCCTGCTCGCGGTGCGCGGCGGCGACCAGCTCTGGATCATCTACCTGGTGGCGGTCTGCTACGGCGTGGCCTTCGGCGTCCTCGGCGCCGCATCGGCCGGGATCCGCCGGGACCTCCTCCCCGACGACCAGCTGACCGGCGCCAACGCGATCCTCCAGACGACCACGCAGGGGCTGCGCATCCTCGCCCCGCTCGCCGGCGTGGCCGTCTACGCGGTCGCCGGCGGCGGCACGCTCGCCGTGCTCAACTCCCTGACCTTCCTGGCCGCGATCCTGGCGCTCGCCGGCCTGCGGGTCGAGGAGTCCGTCGGTCCCGAGGCCTCCGGCGAACCGTTCCCGCGCAGCGCCCTCGCGGGCCTGCGGCACATCAACGCCACTCCGGTCCTGGCGCAGATCGGCTACGCCGCCGCCTGCGCGTTCTGCGTCATCGGCCTGAGCCAGACGGTCATGTTCGCGGTCGTGGACGAGGGGCTGGGCCGGCCGCCCTCGGCGCTGGGCACGCTCAACGCCGTCCAGGGCGTCGGCGCCGTGGCCGGCGGCCTCACGGTCTCCGCGCTGATCCGACGGGCCGGCATGGCGCGCACGGCGGGCCTCGGGATCGGCGCCTTCACCCTGGCGGCGCTCGCCTACTGCGTGCCGCACATGGCGTTCGTCGTCGCGGGCGAGGTCGCGGACGGCATCGCCATCACCTGGCTCATGGTGGTGCTGTCGTCGGCGGCCCAACTCCACACGCCGCCACGGCTCCAGGGCCGCGTCAACGCCATGTGCACGATGCTGGTGCTGGTACCGCAGTCGCTCTCGCTCGCCGCCGGCACGGTCCTCATCGACCGGTTCGACTACCGGTCGCTGCTGATCGTGATGGCGGCGGTCACCGCCTGCTGCGCGGCGGTCCTGGTGCTTCGGCCGACCGCCGCACTCACCGAGCGGACGTTCGTGACCTCGGCGCCGGACGGGCCGGAGAACCAGGAGGCCACCGACTCCGCGCCGTCGGCGCAGCACTGAGGCCGTCGGCGGGCCGGGGCCGGTCGGCTCCGCCCGCCAGGACGGCACCTCGGGACCTTTGACAATCCGCCTATCGTCATACAGTCTTCTCGACATGTCTGCCCGTCACCCGATCGAGTGCGCCGCCATCGAGCTGGCGCTGATCGGCGTGGCCGCGCACTGCGTCGCCGACAACCTCTGTCGCTGAACCCGCCTGCCCCGACGCGTTGCGGTGACCGCCGCGCCGGGGCGTCGCCCCTTCCCGCGGGCGCGGTGCCGCTCACCCTTCCCCAGGCCTCACTCCTCCCCAGGCCGCACTGCCGCCCGCCTTCCTCCGTGCACCATCGGTAGCGAAAGGCTCCCTTTCCGATGTCTCGAACCACCTTCACCCCTCGCCGCCTCGCCGCGGCGGCCGTCACCGTCGCCCTGGTCGCCGGACTGGCGGCGTGCGGCCCGAAGGCCGACGGCGGTGGGAGCACCGGCAAGGACGCCGCGCCGCGGCAGGGCGGCACCCTCACCGTCCTCAACCAGAACCCGGAGGACCAGTTCGACCCCGCGCGGCTCTACACCTCCGGCGGCGGCAACGTGCCCTCGCTGGTCTTCCGCACCCTCACCACCCGCAACCGGGCCGACGGCGCGGCCGGCACGAAGGTGGTCCCGGACCTCGCCACCGACACCGGCACCCCGTCGGAGGGCGCGGCGGTGTGGACGTACCACCTCAAGGACGGCCTCACGTACGAGGACGGCTCGCCGATCACCACCGCCGACATCAAGTACGGCATCGAGAGGTCGTTCGCCCCTGAACTCTCGGGCGGGGCACCGTACTTGAGGGACTGGCTGGTCGGCGCGGCGGACTACCAGGGCCCGTACAAGGACGGCCGCGGCCTGGACGCCGTCCAGACCCCCGACGACAGGACCATCGTCCTCCGCCTGAACAAGCCCGAGGGCGACTTCCCGTACCTGGCCACCCAGACCCAGTTCGCGCCCGTGCCGAAGGCCAAGGACACCGGGACGAAGTACCAGGACCACCCCGTCTCGTCCGGCCCCTACCAGGTCGTCAAGAACGAGAACGACGGGACGCACCTCGTCCTCGCGCGGAACCCCCACTGGTCCGCGGCGACGGACGACCAGCGCAAGGCGTACCCGGACACCATCGACGTGCAGTCCGGGCTCGACCCGGCGGTGATCAACCAGCGGCTCTCCGCGGGCACCGGCGCCGACGCGGCCGCCGTCACCACCGACACCAACCTCGGCCCCTCCGAACTCGCGCAGGTGAAGGACGACAAGGCCCTCGCCGCCCGGGTCGGCACCGGCCACTTCGGCTACGTCGACTACCTCGCCTTCAACCCCAAGGTGAAGCCGTTCGACGACCCGAAGGTCCGCCAGGCCGTCGCCTACGCGCTCAACCGCACCTCGGTCGTCAACGCCGCCGGCGGCTCCTCGCTCGCCGAGGCCGCGACCACCTACCTGCCCGCCCAGGAGACCTTCGGGTACACGCCCTACGACCCGTTCCCGGCCGGCCCCACCGGCAACCCGCAGAAGGCCAGGGAGCTGCTGAAGGAGGCCGGTTACCCCGACGGCCTGACCATCACGCTCACCCACTCCACCGCCACCGGCCGGGGCTACGGCCCGGACCTGGCCGCCGCCGTCCAGGACGGCCTGAAGGCGGCCGGGATCACCGTCCGGCTGGACGCCCTGGAGTCCAGCCGGTACTCCAAGACGATCCACACCGTCGCCACCGAGCCCGGCCTGTTCCTCTCCGGCTGGGGCGCCGACTGGCCCTCCGGCGGCCCGTTCCTCGCACCGGTCTTCGACGGCCGGCAGATCGTCACCGACGGCTACAACTTCAACTCCGCGCAGCTGGACGACCCTTCGGTGAACGAGGAGATCGACCGGATCAACAAGATCACCGACCACGCCGAGGCCGCCAAGCTGTGGGGCGCCCTCGACAAGCGGCTCGGCGAACAGGCCCTCACCGTCCCGCTGTTCCACCCCGTCTACAAGCGGCTGTCCGGCAAGGACGTGCGCAACATCGTCATCAGCGACTGGACCGGCGTGCTCGACATCTCCCAGGTCGCGGTCAAGTAGCGGACGGGACCGGACGGAACGGATCGGACGGAAATCGGACCACCATGGCTCCACGGAATCCCGCTGCCGGGGGACGGCCGGTGTGGCGGCGGCTGCTCGCGCGGCGCGCCGTCCTCGCCGGCGGCCTCGTCATCCTCCTGCTCGCCCTGACCGCGGCGGCGGCACCGCTGCTCGCCGCGATCGAGGGCCAGGACCCCACGAGTTACCACGACGGCCTGCTCGACTCCGCGGCCGGCGGCGTGCCCACCGGCTCGTTCGGCGGCATCACCGCCGAACACTGGCTCGGCGTCGAACCGGGCACCGGGCGGGACGTGTTCGCCCGGCTCGTGTACGGCGCCCGCATCTCGCTGCTCGTCGCCGTCGGCGCCACGCTCGTCCAGGTCGCGACCGGCGTCCTGCTCGGGCTCGCCGCCGGCATCGGCAACCGCCTGCTCGACCAGCTGATCGGGAACACCTCCGAGGTGATGCTCGCCCTGCCCTCGCTGGTCTTCGCCATCTCCCTGATGGCCGTCGTCCCCTCCGGCTTCCCCCGCCCGGTCCTGCTCACGCTCGTCATCGGGCTGCTGGGCTGGGCCGGCACCGCCCGGCTGGTCCGGGCGCAGACGCTGAGCCTCCGGCAGCTCGACCACGTCGCCGCGGCGCGGCTGGCCGGCGCCTCCCGGTGGCGGATCGCCCGCCGGGAGCTGCTGCCGGCCCTGGCCGCGCCGGTCATCACCTACGCGGCCGTCCTGCTGCCGTCCAACGTGGTCTCCGAGGCCGGGCTCTCCTTCCTCGGCGTGGGCGTCAAGCCGCCCACCTCGTCTTGGGGCCAGATGCTCTCCGGCGCGACCACCTGGTTCCGCGCGGACCCGATGTACGTACTGCTCCCGTCCGCGGTGCTGTTCACCACCGTGCTCGCCTTCACCGTGGTCGGCGACGGCGTCCGCACCGCGCTCGACCCCCGCGCGGCCTCCCGGCTGCGGGCCGGCTCCCCGGCTGCCCCGAAGACCGAGGAGGCCGCCGCATGACCCGCTTCCTGCTCCGCAGGGCCGTCGGCATGATCGGCGTCCTGATCGTCCTCTCCCTGATCGTCTACGCGGTGTTCTACATCGCCCCCGGCGACCCCGCCCAGCTGGCCTGCGGCGAGAAGTGCAGCCCCGCACAGGTCCACCAGGTGCGCGAACGGCTGGGCCTCGACGCTCCCGTGTACCTGCAGTACGCCCACTTCCTCCAGGGTGTCGTCGCCGGGCGCGACTTCAGCGCCGGCACGGGCCCGCTGCACTGCCCGGCGCCCTGCCTGGGCGTCTCCTACCGCAGCGGCGAGCAGGTCACCGACATGATCGCCGCCCGGCTCCCGGTGACGGCCTCGCTGGCCCTCGGCGCGATGGTGCTCTGGCTGGTCCTCGGCGTCGGCACCGGGCTGCTCTCCGCGCTGCGCCGGGGCGGGCCGACCGAGCGCCTGCTCACCGCACTGACCCTGGCCGGCACCGCCGTCCCGGTGTTCGTCATCGGACTGGTGCTGCTCATCGTCCTCTGCGCCCAGCTCCAGTGGCTGCCGTTCCCGAGCTACGTGCCGCTCACCGAGGACCCGCAGCAGTGGTTCTGGGACCTGCTCCTGCCCTGGATCTCGCTCGCGCTCATCGAGTCCGCCAAGTACGCCCGGCTGACGCGCGCGTCCATGCTGGAGACCCTCGCGGAGGACCACATCCGGACCTTCCGGGCGTACGGCGTCAGCGAACGGCACCTGGTGACCAGGCACGCGCTGCGCGGCGCGCTCACCCCGGTGATCGCGCTCACCGCCCTGGACCTCGGGACGATGTTCGGGTCCGCCGTGCTGACCGAGTCGCTGTTCGGCCTCCCGGGGCTCGGCAAGCTGCTCGTCGGCTCGGTGAGCCTGATCGACCTGCCCACCGTCGTCGGCCTCACCCTCCTCACCGGGTTCGCCGTCGTCCTCGCCAACGTCGTCGCGGACGTGCTCTACGCGGTGGCCGACCGAAGGGTGGTCCTGGCGTGAGTGCCGAACCGCTGGTGAACGTCCGGGACCTGGTCGTCGACTTCCCGGTCGGCGACGGCCGCGTCCGCGCCGTCGACGGCGTGGGCTTCACCCTGGCGGCCGGGCAGGCGCTCGGCATCGTCGGCGAGTCCGGCTCCGGCAAGAGCACCGTCGCCCACGCCCTGCTCGGCCTGCACCACGGGACGGGCGCCCGCACCGGCGGCTCGGTCCGGGTCGCGGGCGTCGACGCCGTCACCGCCGGGCGCGACGAACTCCGCCTCCTGCGCGGCGGGTTGGCGGCCATGGTGTTCCAGGACCCGCTCTCCGCGCTCGACCCGTACCACGCCGTCGGGGACCAGATCGCCGAGGTCGTGCGGGTGCACCGGGACGTCTCGCGCCGGGACGCCCGGGCCCGGGCCGTCGAGGTGCTCGACCGGGTCGGCATCGCCGACGCGGTGCGCCGCTCGCGCTCGCGCCCGCACGAGTTCAGCGGCGGCATGCGCCAGCGGGTGCTGATCGCGATGGCCCTCGCCTGCGAGCCGCGCCTGCTGGTCGCCGACGAGCCGACGACCGCGCTGGACGTCACCGTCCAGGCCCAGGTCCTCGACCTGCTGCACGAGTTGCGCACCGAGACCGGGGCCGGGCTGGTCCTGGTGACCCACGACCTGGGCGTCGTCGCCGGGAGCGTCGACCGGGTGCTCGTGATGAAGGACGGCCGGGCGGTGGAACACGGCCCGGTCACCGAGGTGCTCGGCGCTCCGCGCGAGCCGTACACCCGCGCGCTGCTGTCGGCGGTGCCCCGGGTCGACGCCGCCGAGGCGCCCGGCCCGGCGGCCGCATCCGGGGGCGAGGTCCTGCTCGAAGCCACCGACCTCCGGAAGGAGTTCGCCACCCGCGGCCCCCTCGGACGGCGCGCCGCCCCCGTGGTCGCCGTGGACGGCGTCTCGCTCACCGTGCGGGCCGGCGAGACGCTGGGCGTCGTCGGCGAGTCCGGCTCCGGGAAGACCACCCTCGGCAGGATGCTCGTCCGCCTCCTGGACCCGACGGGCGGCCGGCTCCACTACCGCGGCCGGGACATCGGGACGCTCGGCGACAAGGACCTGCGCCCGCTCCGGCAGGAACTGCAGATGGTCTTCCAGGACCCGGTGTCCTCCCTCAACCCGCGCCGCACCATCGGCGAGTCCGTCGCCGACCCGCTGCGCATCGCCGGCGAGCGCGACGAACGCCGCATCCGCGCCGGGGTCGGCGACCTCCTCGAACGCGTGGGCCTCGACGCCGCCTGGTACCACCGCTACCCGCACGAGTTCAGCGGCGGCCAGCGCCAGCGCGTCGGCATCGCCCGGGCCCTGGCACCCCGGCCGCGCCTGATCGTCTGCGACGAACCGGTCTCCGCACTGGACGTCACCACACAGGCCCAAGTGGTCCGGCTGCTCGGCGAGTTGCAGCGGGACCTCGGCCTCGCCCTGGTCTTCATCGCCCATGACCTCGCCGTGGTCCGGCAGGTGAGCGACCGGGTCGCGGTGATGCGGGCCGGCCGGATCGTGGAACAGGGCGACGCGACGGCGGTGTACGACTCCCCGCAGCACGAGTACACCAAATCCCTGCTGGCCGCCGTCCCGGCCCTCGACCCGACCGAGGCCACCGCCCGCCGCCACGCCAGACTGGCGGCCACCCGGGCCTGACCGCCACCCCCGGCTTCGGTGGTGGCCACCCCGCCCCCGAAGCCGGGCGCTCCCGCCGACCGGAGCATCAGCCCGACCAACCTCGCCGTCGGTACAACGCGCGGGGCGGACTGTCGGTCCCGCGCCATAACGTGATCACATGAGTTCCTCCCTCAGCGCCTACCTGATCGACCCCCCGGCCGCGCGCGGTTTCGTCGGCTCCGGAGACGAACAGCTGCTCCAGGTCATCCGCGACGAGTTCGGCAAGACCCTGGCCGCGGACGACGCCTGGTTCTCCTCCCAGATCGAGGAAGGCGCCCCCACCGCCTACGAGGCGCTGCACGCCGTGGTGCACGACGGCCCCTACTCCGACAACCCGGACCACGCCTTCCAGTACGGCTACGCCTACAAGCGCCTGGTCTCCCTGGCCGGGAGTTTCCTCGACAACTCCAACTTCTGCCCGTTCCGGGGATCCTGGCTGGAGGTCGTCGACGAAGGGCTCCAAGCGCTGCGGATCACCGCGGTCTCCGTCGCCGAGTTCGGCCACTCCTCCGGCGTGCCCGACGGCATCCCGTACTCCTACCTGCCCGGCTGCGGCGAATGGACGCACGAACGCTGCCTCGAAGCACTGGAGCAGTTCGAGCAGACCAAGCGCGACGACCACGCCCCGCCGCTCGATCCCGAGGTCGTCGACGCCGTCTTCGACGTCATCTCCTGGCTCCGCCACGCCCAGGCCCACCCCGGCTTCGGCGTCATCGGCTTCGTCTCCTGAACCGGTGGGGCCATCTGCCCCTCGACAGCCGTGCCGCGGAACGGCCGTCGGCCGGGCACCCAGACCCGCGCTCGTCCTCCCCTACAGGGCGTGCCGGACGACGCGGGCGGCGGGCCGTCAGGTAGCCGCGCCCCGGTGGCGAGCATTGAATTCGCCCGTCCCGTTCAATTCCGCGCGCGAATCCTGCGCTTGCGGCCGACTACGGCGAAACCGTGCAAGATGGGGAGGAGGAAAACCAGCAGGCCGGTCACGGCATGCCAGTTGCTCGTGTACCCGCCGAACACCGCGACCAGATCGGCCGCGTAGAGCAGCAGCCAGAAGACCAGGTTGGCCACCAGGGCGGTCCACGAGTTCCCCGGGCGCGCGAAGGTGACCTGTCCCCAGAAGGCCTTCACTGTGTTCATCGAGCTGTCCTTGCGCCATTGTTCTAAAGGGGATTCGTGCCGATTTTTTTGGGGGGGGCGGGGGGGGGGGGCGCTCTGTACGGTGGGGGGGGTTTTTTTTTTTTTTGTTTGGTGTGAGTGTAAGAGAGATATG
>NZ_JBHWGV010000001.1:230514-237395 GCF_042732955.1 Kitasatospora sp. NPDC059747
TTCTGCCCCCCGCCCAGATCTCTGTAAGTTGTCTCCGAGGGCGGCTCGGCGAGCTGTGTGATATTATTGCTTATTTGGCTAGGCTCGCCACCACCTCGGTCGGTGCGCTCCATTCGACTCGGTCGGACTATAGGTTATGGACTAGTACAGGATCCAGTAGACCGCATTGTCGATCGCATTCCACGAGCCCCACCCGAGGAATCTCACGATCGGACCGCGTGCATACGTCAGCAAGTACCTGATCTCGAAGCGGTACCTGCTCAAGGCGTAGCTCATGGCCCCGCCGAAACCGATGCCCCAGGCGAAGGTGGTCCCGAACTTGTACCCCGCCGTGCTCCAGCTCCAGCAGCGGTTCATGCACTGGTAGGCGTACTTCGCGACCGCGAGCAGCCCGGACCAGATGGCGCTGCACACGAAGCCGGCGACGCCGCACGCGGCCTCGAGCGCCCAGCCTCCGGCGTAGTCGAGCGAGTAGAACATCGCCTGGCAGCCCCAGCCGCAGCTGCGCGCGCTCGACCGGCCGTCGAGGTCGACCCGGTTCAGCGGGTCGCCGTAGGTGTAGTCGTAGGCGTTGGCGTTGGCCCCGCGGATCGGGTCGACCGAGAGGAAGCGCCCGAGGGCGGGGTTGTACAGGCGGGCACCCATGAGGACGTCGCCGGTGGGCGTCTCGCTGGAGCGCTCCTTGCCGCCCAGGTAGTCGTACCGGGCGGAGCCGGTGCCGGTGAGTGCGTTGCCGTACTCGTCGGTGGCCAGCACGGTGACCGGCGTCGTGGAGTTGCCGATCGGCAGGGTCATGGTGACGTCGCTGTGCAGGTTGGTCAGCTGCAGGACGATGTCGCCGTTGGCGGAGCTGTAGGTGGCCCCCAGGTCTCCGGCGAGGTCGGCGACGTTGCGGGTGAACGCGCCGGTGCCGGTGTTCTCGACGGTCCAGGACGGCGAGTCGCCGGTGCCGTCGTAGTGGTTGACCCGCGACGCGGTCTGGGACCACGTGCCGCCGGAGTTGGCCTCCGTGGTGGAGGTGCGGAACCGGCCGGTGGGGTCGAGCTGCCAGGTGGTGCGGTTGGTGCCGGAGACCTGCTGGTAGGCGAGGTCGTTGGCGTAGTAGGCGGTGGTGGTGCCGTTGGCCTCGGCCGTGGTGCGGCCGAAGGCGTCGTACGTGTAGCCGGTGTCGGCCAGGCGGTCGGCGCTGTCGTAGGTGTGGTTGAGGGTGGTGCCGCCGCTCGTGGGGCAGGACGGGGTCGTGCCGTCGAGAGTGGTGGCGCTGACCGCGGTGTTCTGGCTGGTCCGGTTGGTGTCCTGGTCGAACCCGTAGGACCGCGCCGTGCAGGTCTGCGCCTGGTTCTGGATGACGGTCTCGTTGGCCGCGGTCAGGCGGCCCCGGGCGTCGTAGCCGTAGGTGTCGTTGATGCCGAGCCCGCCGGAGGTGGACAGGGCGCGGGTGACCCGCTGTCCGGCGGCGGAGTAGCCGGCCTGGTCGGAGACCAGGACGTTGCCGGTGGCGCCGGTGTAAACGCGGGAGGTGTGCTGGCCGGTCTCGTCGACGTTCTCGGTCAGGGTGACCGAGCCCGGCAGGGTCTCGGTGGCCGGGGCGCCGTTGCCGTCGTAGGTGACGCCGAAGGTACCGGCGTTGGAATCGGACTTCGAGGTCGGAAGACCGCGCGCGTCCTTGGTGGTGTCGTAGGTGTAGGTGGTGGTGGACGGCGCCGAGTCGGTGACCTGGGTGGGCCGGTCCAGCGCGTCGTACTGGGTGCCGGCGGTGTTGCCGTCGGCGTCCGTGTACGAGGTCTGGCGGCCGAGCTGGTCGTAGGAGCGGGTGACCGTCCTGCCGTCCGGGGTGGACGCGGTGGCGAGCAGGCCGGTGGCCGTGTCGTAGCCGACCGTGCTGGTCTGCACGGCCTGTCCGACGCCGCCGGACACGGCGAGCTGGGTCTTGCGGCCCGCACCGTCGTAGCTGGTGGTCACGGTGCGGGAGCCGCCGTTCGCGGTCTCCGTCACCGTGGCCACGGACCCGTAGCGGTTGTACGTGGTCGTGGTGGTGCCCACCTGGGACGGGTTCGAGCCGCCGCCGGTGATCGCCCCGGCCGGGGCGGTCTGGCAAAGCAGGTCGGCCCACTCGGGGTGCCCGCCGCAGGGCGCGGAGCCGGTCGCGGTGTAGTAGGCGGTCGTGATGGTCCCGGCGTCCGTCCCGTTGGAGGCGGGCTGGGAGACGGCGGTGGTCTGGCCGGCCTGGTTGTAGGCGGTCACCGTGGTGATCGCCAGACCCGCCGGGTCGACGACCTTCCTGGTCGGCTTCCCGATGGTCCAGTCGTAGACGGTCTGGACGGTGCGGGTGTCGGCGTCGGCGGCGTAGCCGCTGATCGCCGCGCCGGTCACCGAGGTGGTGGCGAGGTCCGAGGTCTTCGCCGAGCCGTCGGTGGGACGGTTCTCGTCGAAGCCGGTGTGGACGTGGGTCCGGGCGTTGACCACGGCGCCCGCACCGAGCGCGGCGGACGTGCCGGACGCGGCGAGAGCGTGTTCCAGGGTGGTCTTGTGCAGCGGGCCGTAGGTGTCGGTCTTGATCAGGCCGGAGGTGTCGTAGACGTTCTGGGTCGACAGCAGCGTGGCGCGCTGCGCGGTCGGCATCGGGGCGATGCCGAGGGCGTTGAGCTCCGCGTTGGTGCTGCCGGCCAGGGCCAGTTCACGGTTGGCCGCGGTGAGTTCGCGGACCGTGTTGCCGAACGAGTCGGACTCGCTGGTGGTGATGTGCCCGCCCGGCGAGGCCGCGTTGACCTGACGGCCGGTCACGTCCAGGTAGTAGACCGAGGCGCGGTTGTAGGAGGTGGAGGTCAGGTTGCCCGCCCCGGTGTTGGCCGAGGGGACCTGGTCGGAGGGGAAGACGGCCGTCGCGTCGGTGGGCACGTCGCTCTGCGCCCAGCCGGCGACGTCGGAGGCGCCCATGGCGTAGGGGCCGCCGGCCGCCGTCGTGAGCGGGACGCCGTAGACCACGGTGGTGGCGGCGGTGCCGTTGGTCTGCGACGCCGAACCCGGGGTGAGGGTCGCGCGGGAGACGTTCAGCAGCCGGCCGGCGTTGGTGTCGCCGTCGGTGCCGGCCGTGCCGTAGGCGAAGGTCCAGGCGAGCTGGCCGGGCGGGGTGAGGGTGGTGACCCGGCCCGCCGCGTCGTAGCCGTAGGACGTCACGAGGTTGGGCGTGACGCGGGGGTCCCACTCGCTGCGGAGCAGGCCGGCCGTGTCGTAGGCGTACTGGGCGACGACGGTCGAGGTCTCGGTCCCCGTGGCCGGGTCCATCGCCCACAGCGTGACGGTGGCGGCCCGGCCGGCGTAGTCACCGAAGGTGCCGCCGGTCGCGGTGGTGGTGCCGGCGTAGCCGAGCTCCAGGACGCGGCAGCCCGCGGCCGGGGTGGCCGGCGTCAGGCAGGAGGCGGTGAGGTCGGAGATCGCCGACGTCGGGGCCGCCATCCGGGCCAGGCGGGCCGAGGTGGTGCCGCCCGAGGTGACCGTGTCGAAGCGGTACTGGGTCGTGTTGCCGAGCCCGCTGGAGGTCGTCGAGGCGACCGTCCAGACGCCGGTGGCGCCCGACGCGCCGAACACGGTGACGGTGCCGTTGGTGTCGGTCAGCGTGTACCGGTTGGCCGTGCCGTCGTACGCGAGCGTGTACTGCTTCGCGCCCGGCTCGGGCGCCCAGCTGCCGTCGGCGTTCTTGGTGAAGGCCACCTCGGCGCCGCTGGCGAGCACCAGCTGGACGGCGGTGGCGGTCACCGAGCGGATCTCGGTGTAGTCGGTCGAGGCCTGCGCCGCGACGCCGCCGAAGGACCACTGCGGGCCGAACGGCGCGACCTGGCCGGCCGCCGCCGCGGCGCCCGGGTTCCGGGAGGAGGCCGTGCGCGTCACGACGAGCCCCAGCGCCGAGGTGTCGGTGCCCGACAGCTGGAAGTCGCCGGTGGACAGGTTGAGTGTGCCGGGGCCGACCTGCGTGGTGGAGGCGCCGGAGGACTTGCGGTCCACGGTCGCGGTGACGGCCGAGGAGTCGTACGGCGTCGTGGCGGTGGTGAACTCGCCGCGCAGCTGGACGGATCCGTCGTCGGTGAGGGTGGTGGCGGCGTCCCAGACCAGGGCCGGGGAGGTGCCGCCGCTCATCGCCACCGGCCAGGCCGACAGCGGGGTGCCGCCGGAGGCGACGTCACCGACCGGGATGTCGCTCCAGGCGTCCGAATCGGCGCGCCGGTACTGGAACTTCACGGCGCTGGAGCCGGCCGGGCCGGCCGCGGTCAGGGAGAAGCGGCGCGAGGTGCGGTCGCCCAGCCTGGGCGAGGTGACGGCGCCGCCGCCCGCGTTGAACGCGTAGGTGACGGGGTTCGAGACGCTCCCGGCCACGTTGGTGGTGAACACGGTGAGCGTGTGCGGGCCGTCGGTGGCCGGGGTGACCGCGACGGTCACCGCGGATCCGGTGGTGGCCACCGTGGTCTGGGGCCCGGAGTCCAGCTGCCAGACGATGCCGGCCGTGTCCGTGGCACCGGCCGGCGGGGTCACGATGACGTTGCCACTGCGGCCGGCGCCGAGCGCCCAGCCGCCGGACGGGTAGTCGGTGGAGGTGACGGTCGGCGTGCCGGGCGTGGTGGTCTTCACCGTGAAGACCAGCCCGCTGGGCACGGTCTGGCGCGACCACAGCGATCCGCTGTAGCCCCAGGGCCACGCGGTGTACTGGTGGCCGTCGACCAGCTTGCCGGCCGGCACCGTCGCGCTGGAGATGCCGCCCGACGCCGTCCAGGAGCCGCTCAGGTTGGAGATGACCTGGGTGTTGCCGCCGCCGGTGGTGTCGTAGACGTTCCACTGCGCCATCACGTTGCCGCCGTCGGCGTCCGTGACGGTCGACTGGAGCTGCGGCGTCGCCGTGTTCGTGTAGAGCGTGGTGGTCGAGCCCGACACCGAGGAGACGCCCGGGGAAACGGCGGGGGCGGAGCTCATCGGGTACGAGTTGTACGTCACCGACAGGTACGGCACGTTGCTGCCGTTGTTGGCCGAGTAGAACCGCTTCCAGCTGTTGGAGTCGGTCTCGTTGGTCGCCCGCAGGCCGATGTTGGCGTAGTTGTAGCCGTGGTCACCGGCGTACTGCAGGAACGAACTCGGGTCGATCGACACCCAGCCCGGCGCTATCGAGCCGCCGCAGTTCGACGGGTAGCCCTTGGTCTGCGTGGTCGTGGCGTACTTCGTCATCCACGAGGGCTGGTTGGTCCACACCGTGGAGGTGCTGGCCGCATTGGTCTGCCACAACTCCCACGAGTTCTGGCTGCAGTTGGCCGACCAGTACTCGTACAGGTTGAGCGAGGAGGAGAGGATCTTGGTGTTCGCCAGCTGCTGCACCGGGAACTGGAGGAACGACCGCGCGACGTCGCCGCCGGTGTTGTACGTGCCCAGCTTGAGGTCGGTGGAGGTGTACTGCGGCGTGGTATAGCTGATCTGCGCGAAGGTGTCCAGCACCGTCGACAGGCTGACGGACGGGTCGACGGTGACCGGGTACGTGGTCGCCGGGTCGGCCAGGAACTTCTCGTCCGGGGTCAGGGTGAGGTTCACCGTGTCCCCGGACTGCGTCATCGTCATCGCCACCGGCGCCTGGTGCGGGTGCTCCAGCGACTTGGCGTCGACCGTGGCGTCCCACATGAACGGCGCCGGGATGCTGCCGGCCGGCTTGCCGTTGGTGTCGGTGAAGGTGACCGTGCCGTCCGCGTCCTGCTTGGCGGTCAGGCCCTTGGCGGTCACCGGGATCGTCACCCGGTAGCCCGCGGCCGGGCGCGACTTGAGGAGCACGCTCTGCTCGAAGCCGTTCCGGGTGGCCTGCACGGTCACGTCCGCGCCCGGGGTGACATCGGTGTAGGTCGCGGTGTCACCCTTGAGGGTCGGCTTGGGCAGGTCGCCCTGCCAGCCGATCGAGACCCGGTGGTCACCCTCGCCCTGCGCGGCGAGGGTGACGTTGTGGCCGCCGCCGGCCAGCTTCAGGCCCCGGACGTGGCCCTTCGGCGCCACCGAGTGGTCCGGCGCCTCCTGGAGGGAGGTGTCCACGGCGACCCACTGGCCGTCGCGCTTGAAGCGGAACGGCAGCGCGTACGAGTCGGTGGTGAGCGTCCCGTCCGGGTTCGCCCACGTCTTGGTCTGCTCGGTGCCCTGGTCGAGCACCTCGACCTTGGCGTTGCGCAGGCGCGCCGTGGCGATCGCCGACGGCACGTCGGGTGCCGTCAGCGGTCCCACGGGCTCCTTGCCCTGACTGGACGTGCCCTTGTCGCTCTTGGGCCCGACGGCCACGGCCTGGCCGGTGACGGCGAGCGTCACCGCCGTCTCCGCTGCCAGGACCAGCGCCACGACGGCGGCCGTCCTCGCGATTCGGCGCCGTGAGGCACCACCAGAAGAGCCGCTCGGGAAGCGGCCCACTCTTGGCTTCATGCAGGTTCTCCTCGGTTCACATCCCGGATTGATCACCCGGGATGCTGGAAGAACCTAGATCCTCCGGCGCCCTGTCAGAACCACATAAAGAAGCGCTCTGACGTGCAACGATTCGCCGACGCTCCATCAGAAAATGATCCGAGTTCAAACGATCTAGCTGTCACACCGACCAGACTGTCACTCAGAGTAGCCAGGGCCCCGACGCCGCCCCGGAGCGCCGCTGCACGGTGATCCGAACGTCATCAGATCGAGATGACGGCTCGCCACGCCGTCAACCGGTTGCCCGCCCGATCCGGGCCGGCGTGAGGTGATGGCTACTGACGGGCTACGGGCGGACTACGGACGGGCTACGGACGGGCGTCCTTGACCGTGGGCTGGGTCTTCTGGTTGTAGATCTCCTTGCCGTCCGCGTTGTAGGCGTGGACGTAGGGGAACGGGGGGAAGGAGTC
>NZ_JBHWGV010000002.1:0-43105 GCF_042732955.1 Kitasatospora sp. NPDC059747
CTCTCTCCCGGCGGGCCCTCCCCCGGCGGGGGGGGGCGGGGGGGGGGGGGGCGCCCGGGCCGCCACCCGCGGCCGGGGGGGGCGGGGCCCCCCCCGTCACCGCGCGTCCATGGCCCCGAATCTCCGTGTACGTCATATTTGGGAGAAACCCGGACCTGGAGGCTCCCATCACTTCCACCGCCACTGGCCCCGCCCTCCCCCCGCTCCACCGGCTCACCTTCGCCCCCGCCCTGCCGCCCCGGCCGACCACCCTCGCCGACGGCACCCCCGCCTGGCTGGTCACCCGCTACCACGACGTCCGCAAGGTGCTGAGCGACCCGCGCTTCACCCGCGACGACCTGAACGCCGTCGGCAGCGACGGCCGCACCGCCGAGGCGACCGGCAACCCGGCGTCGATCTTCAACCTGAACGGCGCCGACCACCGCCGGCTGCGCCTGACCGTCCAGCGCGCCTTCACCCCGCGCGCCGTCGAATCCTGGCGTCCGTGGGTCGCCGAGGCCGTCCAGCGCGCGGTGGACGACCTGGTGGCGGGCGGGTCGCCGGCGGACCTGGTCGCCGCCTTCACCCGGCCCGTGCCGTTCGCCGTCACCAGCCGGCTGATGGCCCTGGAGGGCGTCGACGAGACCCGGCTGCACCGCTGGTCCCTGGCCCTCCTGGCCGAGGGCGATCAGCGGAACGACTCCGCAATGGACGAATTCACCTCCTATGCGGCCGAGTTGATCGCCCGGCGGCGCCGCGCACCCGGCGACGACCTGGTCAGCAGCCTGGTCCGCGCCGCCGACGAGGACGGCGGCATCCCTGAGACCTGGCTCGTCTACCTGGTCTGCGGCCTGGCGGGCAGCGGCAACGAGAGCATCACCGGCGCCCTCGGCAACGCCTTCGTCCACCTCCTCGGCGACCGCCCCTCCTGCTGGCCCCGCCTCGCCGACCCCGCCGTCGCCGAACGCGCCACCGAGCGGCTCCTGCACCACATCCCCCTCGGCGACGACGACGCCACGACCCGGCGCGCCGTCGAGGCGGTCGAGCTCGGCGGGGTGCCGATCCCGGCCGGCGCGGTGGTCGCCGTCAGCCTCAACAGCGCCAACCGCGACGGCGCCGTCTTCCCGGACGGGGGCCTCGACGCCGACCTCGCCGCCCCGCTCGCCGCCCCCACCCTCGCCTTCAGCGCCGGCCCGCACTACTGCCTGGGCGCCTGGCGGATCCGCCTGGAGATGTGCGAGGCCCTCCACCGCCTGGCCGCCGCCCTCCCCGGCCTGCGCCTCGCCGACCCCGGCGCACCGATCGACTGGCAGCTCGGCGGCACGACGCGCAGCCCGTCGCACCTACCCGTGGTGTGGTGACCGGATCGTGGAATTGCGCGCGACCGCAGCGTGGTTGTCGTACCGTCCGGGACCATGGACCTCGAATTCGCCACCCGCTTCGCCCAGGACTGGGCCGCCGCCTGGAACTCCCGCGACCTGGAGCGCATCCTCGCCCACTACACCGAAGACGTCGTCTTCGCCTCTCCCAGGATCCTGGAGATCATCGGCGACCCGTCCGGCGAGGTGCGCGGCAAGGACGCCCTGCGCGCCTACTGGGCCAAGGGCCTCGACCACCTGCCCGACCTGCACTTCACCGTCGAGGACGTCCGCGCCTCGGTCGACACCCTCGTCATCAACTACCGCAACGAGCGCGGCCAGGCCGTCGCCGAGGTCCTGACCTTCCGCGACGGCCTGGTCTGCCGCGGCTTCGGCGCCTACGGCCCGGCGGCGTGACACGGCGGAGCACCCCGGTCGCCCGGGGAGCTCCGCCCTCACCCGCAGGTCAGATCCAGATGACGTAGCGGTCCTCGAACTCCCCGCCGAGGCAGAACTCCCGGCGCTCGCGGATGTCGGTGGCCACCCAGCCGCCACCCTCCTCGCACTGCAGGGCGGTGACGGGCGGCTCGGTGTGCCGGACGTGTGCGGCGTGCCCGGCGGCCCCGGCGTGCTCGGCGGCGAAGGCCGGGCCGCCCATGGAGACGGCGACCGCGGCGAGGAAGGCGGCGGCGGTGATGCGCTTGGAAATGGTCATGCCCGGCCAACGATCCTGCCCGTCCACGGTCACCGCCGCGTCACGCGGTCGTGGGCCGGCGGAGGTCCCCAGCCATCTCCGGAGCGCTATCAGAGGGCGCACCAATCGGGTGCCCCCGGCCCCCGGCCCCGCCTCCCGCCGGTGCCCGCCCCCGATGGTCCGGGCACCGACGGGCCGTCGGATCAGCGGATCAGCTCGCCATGCACTTGGCGTACGCCTTGTTGGCGCGGCGCAGCGCCCCGCCGTGGGAGTAGCCGTTCTCTCGGTAGTGGTAGTAGGTGACGGTGAACTCGACGTCGCAGTCGGCGGCGCCGGCGAGGGCCGCCGCGTGCGTGCCCGCCGGTGCGGCCTCCGCCGCTTGGGCGGCGCCGACGCCCGAGAGCACGACGGCCGCGGCGAGACCGCCGACGACCAGGGAACGGTGCAAGCGCTTCATCAACTGGGCTCCTTCTCAAGGGGTTTGACGTGCACCGTCATTCTGCGGCGGCGGCCGTGGCCGTTCCTATCCCAGACTTGTGGGAAGGGTTCCCGACTGCTGCAGTGCCGATTGATCGGGCGTGAACGGAGCATTAAGCGTTCATTGGGATTCGGTCCCGGGCCCCCGTGCGGGGCCGAGGGTGATCCACTGCCCGGTAAGGTGAGCCTCAGTGCCACCACCCCCTTGGAGACCGACGATGTCCATCAGCCCTGTCCGTCGCCGGGTCGCCGCGGCGCTGGCCGTCTCGGCCGCGGCCGCGCTCGTGCTGTCGTCGTGCAGCTCCTCGTCCGACGGCGGGGACGACTCCGGCTCGGACAGCTCGACTACGGCCCCCGCCACCGGCCCGTCCCTGCCGCCGCCCACCAGCGTCACCCTGCCGCCCGAGCACACGGGCTTCGACTACCAGATCTCCTCGCCCTACCAGCCCCCGGCCGGGGTGCAGGTGGTCAGCCGCGACCACGGCGCGGTGCCGGCCGCCGGGCTGTACAACATCTGCTACGTCAACGCCTTCCAGGCCCAGTCCGGCGCCGAGAAGGACTGGGAGCCGGACCTGCTGCTCCGCGACGGCGGCGGCAAGGTCGTCTACGACACGAACTGGAACGAGGCCCTCCTCGACGTCCGCACCGACGCCAAGCGTCAGCGCATCGCGGCGAAGGTGAACGGCTGGATCGACGAGTGCGCGGCCAAGGGCTTCAACGCCGTCGAGCCGGACAACTACGACAGCTACACCCGCTCCGACAACCTGCTCACCGCGGCCGACGTCGAGGCGTTCCAGACGGTGATCGCCGCCCACGCGCACGAGAAGAAGCTCGCGATCGGCCAGAAGAACACCGTCGAGCTGGCCGGCGACCGCCAGAAGGTCGGGCTGGACTTCGCCGTCGCCGAGGAGTGCGGCGAGCAGGACGAGTGCAACGGCTACGTCGACGCCTTCGGCGACCGCGTCTACGTCATCGAGTACACCGACAAGGGCCTGTCGAAGGCCTGCAAGGGCTGGGGCGACAAACTGAGCATCGTCCGCCGGGACAAGAACGTGCTGCCGCAGGGCAAGGCGGGCAACGTCCGCAAGACCTGCTGAGCCCGGATGTGACGAAACCCTGACGACCGGGCTGCGCCCCTGGTCAAGACGGGGCGGACCTGGTCGAATCGGCGGCGTGGACAGTACAGCGCACAACGGGAAGGGCACCCCGGTCGGCCGCCGGGTCGTGCTCGGGCTGCTCGGCCTCGGCGCGGTCGGCGTCGCCGCCGGGCCGTACCTGCAGAAGGCCCAGGACACCGTGGCCGGCAAGGACCCGACCGGCCTGACCGGGCTCCTCCCCGGGGGCGGCGGCTTCCGGTACTACTCGATCACCGCCTCCGTCCCCGAGCGGACCGCCGAGACGTACACCCTGAGCGTCGACGGCCTCGTCGACCGCCCCGGCACCTTCCGCCTCGCCGAGCTCCAGGCGATGCCCCAGCGCCGGATCGTCCACGACGTGCAGTGCGTGACCGGCTGGCGCGTGCCGGACACCCCCTTCGAGGGCGTCCCGCTGTCGCACCTGCTCGACGCGGCCGGCGTGCGGCCCGGCGCGCGGGCCGTGCGGTTCAGCTGCTTCGACGGCGCCTACACCGAGAGCCTCACCCTCGACCAGGCCCGTCGCGACGACGTCCTCGTCGCCCTGCGCATGCAGGACGCCCCGATCTCCCACTCCCACGGCGGCCCGGCCCGGCTCTACGTCGCGCCGATGTACTTCTACAAGTCCGCGAAGTGGCTCTCCGGCATCACCGTCACCGACGCGGTGCAACCCGGCTACTGGGAAGAGAACGGCTACGACGTCGACGCCTGGGTCGGCCGCTCGAACGGACGTGACGATGCACCGACCTCCTGACCTCCTGCGCCGCTTCACCCGCGCCGAACGCTGGGTCCACCGCGTCACAGCGGCCCTGATGCTGGTCTGCCTCACCACGGCCGCGTTCCTGTACGTGCCGCCCCTGGCCGAACTCGTCGGCAGGCGACGGCTGGTGGTGACGATCCACGTGTGGTGCGGCCTCGCCCTGCCCGTTCCGCTGCTCCTCGGCCTCGCCTCCCGCGCCCTGCGCGCCGACCTCTCCCGCCTGAGCCGCTTCACCCCGACCGACTGGGCCTGGCTGCGCGCCCTGCGCTCCCGCGCCGCCGACCGCCCGGCCGGCAAGTTCAACGCGGGCCAGAAGCTCTACGCCCAGTGGACCCTCGGCGCGATCCTCGTCATCGTCGGCACCGGCCTGCTGATGTGGCTGACCCACCTCGCCCCGCCGTCCTGGCGCACCGGCGCGACCTTCGTCCACGACTGGCTGGCCGCCGCGATCGCCGTCGTCACGATCGGCCACATCCGCATGGCCGTCCGCGACCCCGAGGCCCGCCTCGGCATGCGCACCGGCCTGGTCGACCGGAGGTGGGCCGCCCGCGAACACCCGGAGTGGGACCCGGAGCGCACGTAGGGCGTGTCTTTCGGATCAGCCCGGGTGCCACGACGCCAGGGCACGCGCCTCGCTGCGTTGTCGTCGGTCGCCGATACTCCGCATGGACTCCCTCCTCCGCCTTGCGATGCACGCACCCTGACGCCGCGGCCCTCCGACCTGATCCGAAAGACACGCCCAGGCGGCCGTCGGCGTCAGCGGCCGGCGAGGACGTCCGCGCTCCTGCGCAGCGCCGCGTCCAGTTCGCGGCGCTCCGCCTGGAGCGCCGGCACCCGCTGCCCGAGCGCCTGCTCCTGGAGCCGGACCTCGGCGTCGAACCAGACCTTCGCGACGTTGCTGCGGGCGCGGCAGGCGAGGTCGGCGAGCGCGGTGTCGATCTCGGTCCGCGACACGTCCGTGCCCTTGAAGCGGCGGTCGTCGCTCGCGTCGAGGGGCTCCTTGTAGACGAAGCCGCGCCCCTTAATCCCCGCGGCCCCGCCCCCCACCGCGCCCCCGACCGCCGGATCGCGCTGGCCGCGAACTATGGCGTCGTGGCCGAGCGTCGGGGCGCGCGCGCCCCAGGTGCGGTCGCCGCCGCCCAGACGCTGCTTGCTCTGCACGCCGCACGCCTGCTCCGCCTCGGCGGCGGCGCCCGTGGTGCCGGCCGCGAGGCCCTTCGCGATCGCCGCGTCGTAGGCGGCCTGCTCCGCCGCGTCCGGGCGGTAGCCGCGCTCGGCCGACAGGGCGGCGTCGTGGATGCCGTAGCGCCAGTCGGTGAGGGTCTTGGGGCCGAGCCTCGGCAGTTCCGGCGGCGCCGAGTAGGCGTGGCCGGCCTTGCGCATGCAGTCGCCGACGAGGGTGGTCATCGCCCGGCCGAATCGCCGGGACTCCTCGTCGGTCGGCAGGTGGGCCTCCATCGGCAGGCGCCAGGTCGCGGGGTTCGCGGGGTCGGCGGCGGCGGTCGTGGTGGGACTGGTGGTCCCGGCCGCGGACGGGGCGGGACTGGTGGTCTCGGCCGCCGACGGGGCGGGGCCGGCGAGTCCGCGGTCGACGACGCCGGAACACCCGGCGGCCGTCCCCGCCACGACGGCGGCGGCCACGGCGGTGGCGGACCACCGGCCGAGAGCGGAAATTCTCGTAGCCATCATTCCTGAACTCCTGTGCGTTCTATCGCGATCGCCTTCGTTCGCGGGTTTCCAGGAGTGCGGGGAATTGCCGTCGAGACGTCGGGGATGTGCATTCTTGCCGTGCTGACTTTGCCAATCCTTGAAGGAGGCATGGCCATTACAGCACCGGCGCAACGGGCAAAACGGACACTCGGGAGGCCTCTTGGTAACGGTTTGACATCGCCTGTGTGCTGCCTGGGACTGCTCCGCCGATCGGAGGGGACGCCGGAATGCCCCCCTCTGGCCGGTGGATTTCGGCGATTCGTGCGGGGGTGGTGACAAGAAAGCGCCCCACCGGTGACAGGGAGCCGGTGGGCCGGGCCCGATGGCCTACATGTCGTGCTCGCGCGGCTTGTCGAGCCAGCCGCCCGCGGTCACGTGGGTGTCGTGGCCGACGCCGTTGACCCAGTGCCAGTTGGACGGGGACCCGCCGGAAGCGGTTGCCGACGTCGCCGCGCCGGTGCCCAGGGCGACCAGGGCGGCCGCGGCCATGCCGACCAGTACACGCGTGATCATGGTGGTCCTCCAGGACCTCGAAGGGGTTGGTGCCCCGTACTCGATCACTCGCGCGTAGACGTTCGGTCAACGCCGGTCGCCTACGGTCGGAGCGCGGCGGTCAGGTAGGCGCCGTGGCAGACCACCTCGGCCGGTTCCCGCGCGGGCAGGAACCAGGTGGCGTCCGGTGGCGGGGTGAAGTCCGCGGTGGCGTCGTGGAATTCGCGCAGCAGGGCGCCGACGGCGACGAGGGCGTCATCGGTCAGTGGCCGGTGCCCGACGTCGCCCGGGATGAAGTCGAGGACCTCGCGCCCCTGGGGGTCCAGTCCGTGGGCGCGCGGAGCACCGGCGAAGCCGCGCCGGTGGACGTGATCGAGGAGGGCGTGCACCGTCGCCGTCCACGGCCCCGACGGGCGCCGAACGGTGGCCCCCGCCCGGAAGACCCGGTTGACGCCCCCGCCCGCCAGTTCCACTTCCCGCTGATCATCCGTCATGACCGGGCATGCTACTGCCGAGCCCGGTGCCGTCACGGCGCGACCCGGATGGCCCAACTACCGTTCGTGTTTGCGGACGCGCTCTGCGTGAGAGGATCGCGGGGCAAGGCGATCCGCGTGCGACAAGGAGAAGACATGGCCGACCGTCAGAACGGCACCGTGAAGTGGTTCAACGAGGAGAAGGGCTACGGCTTCATCAGCCCTGAGTCCGGTCCGGACCTCTTCGTGCACTTCAGGGCCATCGAAGGGCAGGGCTTCAAGTCCTTGATGGAGGGCCAGAAGGTCTCCTTCGAAGCCGTTCAGGGCCAGAAGGGCATGCAGGCCGACAAGGTCCGCGTCGAGCAGTAGCCGGGGGCCGGCGGTGCGGACGGGGGGTACCCGGTCGCGTACGCCGAGCACCGTCCGGACGACGCGCAGGCCGCGGCGCGGTGGGCGCTGGAGCCCGCGCCCGGCCTGCGCGTGCCGGACCCCGGTGCTCTTGGTGCCGGGGCGGGCAAGCCGGCGGTGCTGAGCGCCGACGCCACGGCGGTCGGGCCCGGCGCCGGTGTCAGGTTTCACCCGACGCCCTCGCCGGCGACCTTCACCAGTGCCTGCGTGCCGATCACCGCCAGCAGCGCCAGCCGTTCGGCGTCCTCGGTGCCGGGTTCGGCCGTGTAGACCATGATCCGCAGATCGCTGCCCGCGACGCTGAGCACGTCGCAGTCCAGCGTCAGCGATCCCACCTGCGGGTGGTCGATGATCTTGCGCGAGGCCTCCTGGTGTCCCACCGTGCCGGAGTCCCACAGCTCGGCGAACCGCTCGCTGTTGCCGCGCAGATCGGCGATCAGACGCCGCAGCCGCAGATCCGCCGGGTAGCGGCTCGCCGCCGCCCGCAGGTCGGAGACGACCGCGGTCTCCAACGCCTGCCGGGATTCCGGCGTGTGGCGGACCCGGCTGCCCGAGCCGAGGAAGTTCCGCCACGCCCCGTTGCGCTCCTTGCCGTGCCGTTCACCCATCAGCGCGGTGTAGAGCGGATTGGCCAGCAGCAGCGTCCACGCCGCGTCGTAGACCGCGACGGGTGTGCCGGTCAGCCGGTCCAGCATCCGTTGCACGCTCGCCGTGATGTAGGCGGGCACCGTGCCGCGTCCCGGTGCTACCAGCCCGGCGACCCGGAACAGATGCTCACGTTCCTCCGCGTTCAGTCGCAGCGCCCGCCCCAGCGCCTCGACGACCTGCTCCGACGGGTTGGCCGCCCGGCCCTGTTCGAGGCGGGTGACATAGTCGACCGAGATCCCGGCCAGCAGCGCCAGCTCCTCCCGGCGCAGTCCGGCGGCGCGCCGATGGCCGCCCGTCGGCAGGCCGGCCGCCTCCGGCGGGACCCGGTCACGCCAGCGCCGCACCGTCCGCCCGAACTCCGTGGTCGCCATGCCACCACTGTGCACCGTCCCGCCCACGGGTGCCTGGTACCGGCAGTCCCAGGAAGACCGGACGCCTGGCTGACGGCATCGCCGCGCAGCATCGTGGAGGCATGACCACGACACTGATCACCGGAGCGAACAAGGGGCTCGGCTTCGAGACCGCCCGTCGACTCATCGCCGCAGGCCACACCGTGTACATCGGCAGCCGGGACCCCGAGCGCGGGCGTCGCGCCGCCGAGCGGTTGGGCGCGCGGCCGGTCGTCATCGACATCACCGACGACGCCTCGGTCGCCGCGGCGGCGAGGACCGTCGAGGCCGACGGCGGCCTGGACGTGCTGGTCAACAACGCCGGCGTGGAGGAGCGGGCCGAGGACAACGGCATCATCGGTGCGGCGGACGTCACCGCCGACCTGATGCGGAGCACGTTCGAGACCAACGTCTTCGGCACGGTACGCGTCACCCATGCGTTCCTCCCGCTGCTGCAGCGCTCCGCCGCCCCCGTCATCGTGAACCTCAGCAGCGGCCTGGCCTCGCTCACCCGCGTCACCACCGCCGGCACCCCCACCTACGCGTACCCCGGCGTCGCCTACCCGGCTTCCAAGGCCGCCGTCAACATGATCACCGTGCAGTACGCCAAGGCGTTCCCGCACATGCGCATCAACGCCGTCGAGCCCGGCTTCACCAAGACCGACCTCAACGGCAACACCGGCATCCAGACCGTCGAACAGGGTGCCGAGATCATCGTCCGCATGGCCGGCCTCACCCCGGACGGCCCCACCGGCACCTACACCGACGCCGAAGGCCCGCTGCCCTGGTAACCGCCCCGCCCCGACGGCCGCCCCGGCCGACGATCACGTTGTCGCCCTGCAGGAGCACGTGCTCCAGCCCGCACCTTGGGACTCCGCCTCCGGGCCGAGCCCATGCCGCCAACCCCCGCCCATGGCAGTGTCGTTAGGCTGCCCGGATGCAGACAGACGTGCCCCCGTCCCCGGTCAAGGGGCTCCCGGGGCCTCCGGGGCGGCCGGCGTGGCTGACCGAGACGCACCGGTGCGTCATCGACGCGCTGCTGGCCCTGATCCTGGCCGCCGCCACGCTGTCGTTCGCCTACCAGTACCACCCGCCGGGCTGGCCGCCGTTCGACCGGACCGCCGCCGCCCTCTGCCTGGTGGTCAACCTGCCGCTGGCCGTCCGCCGGCTCGCCCCGGTGGGTGTCCTGCTGGTCTCGTGCGCGGCGCTTCTGGCCTACACCGTCGGCGGGTACCAGCCGTCGGCCAACATCTGGGCGCCGCTGTTCGCCGTCTTCACCCTCGCCGCCCGGCGTCCGACCCGTACCTCGGTGGCCGGCGCCTGTTTCGCGGCGCCCGTCTGGCTGTGCAGCGCGATGGCCACGAAGGTGGTCTCCCCGGACGTGGCGCTCGCCCAGGTGGTGCTCGGGGTCGGGACGGCCTGGGCGTTCGGCCTGACGCTGCGGATCCTGGGCGAGCGGAACCTCCAACTCGCCGCACTGACCTTGCGGTTGCAGCACGAGCAGGCCGCCAGGATGCGGCACGCGCTGACCGAGGAACGGCTGCGGATCGCCCGCGAGCTGCACGATGTGATTGCCCATCACATCTCGGTCGTCGCGGTGCAGGCCGGTCTGGCGGGCTACGTGTTCGAGAGCGATCCCACCACGGCACGCTCGGCCCTCGACACGATCGCGGGCAGCAGCCGGGAGGCCCTGGAGGAGATGCGCGGACTCCTCCACGTCCTGCGGGTGCCGCCCGAGGAACCGGAGGGCGGGAGCGGGCGGCCGGAGGAGCCCGCGCCGGGGCTGGCCCGGTTGCCGGCGCTGATCGAGCGGGTCGAGGCGGCCGGGCTGACCGTCGAGCTGACGGTGGCCGGCGAGCCGTACCCGCTCGCGCCCGGCCCGGACCTCAGCGCCTACCGGGTCGTGCAGGAGGCGCTCACCAACGTGCTGAAGCACGCCGGCCCGGCCGACGTGCGACTGTCCCTGGACTACCGGCCCGGCCGGCTGTCGGTCGGCGTCCGCGACGGCGGCCCGACGGCCCGCGGCGGCGCGCCCGTCCCGCCCGGCGTCAGCGGCGGTCACGGGCTCATCGGCATGCGCGAACGGGTCGAGGCCCACGGTGGTATGTTGCGTGCGGGCTCGCTGCCCGACGGGGGGTTCGAGGTGGTGTTCACCCTGCCGGGACCGGGCGCCGGGTCCGCGGGGGGCGGCCCCGATCGCGGGTAGGGGAGAACCGGCGCATGACCACCGTGCTCGTGGTGGACGACCAGATCCTCGTGCGGGCCGGGCTGGCCGCCCTGATCCACGCGGCGCCCGGCCTCGACGTGTGCGGACAGGCCGCCGACGGGGAACAGGCCATCGCGCTCGCGGCCCGATTACGGCCCGACGTGGTCCTGATGGACATCCGGATGCCGGACGTCGACGGCATCACCGCCACCGAACGGATCCTCGCGCAGGCCGCGGATCCGTTGCCCAGAGTCCTCGTCCTGACCACGTTCGACCTCGACGAGTACGTCTACGGGGCCCTGCGGGTCGGCGCCAGCGGCTTCCTGCTCAAGGAGACCCCGCCGGAGCGGCTGCTCACCGCGATCGAGGTCGTCGCCGGCGGCGACATGCTCTTCGCCCCCAGCGTCACCTGCCGCCTGATCGAGGCGTACGCCCACCGGATCGGCCAGGAAGCCGACGCGCCAACGGAGTTGGATCCGCTCACCGCGCGCGAACTCGACGTGCTGCAACTCGTCGGCGCGGGCCTCGGCAACTCCGAGATCGCCGACGAACTGGCGGTGACCGTCGGCACGGTGAAGACCCACCTCAACCGCATCATGACCAAGGTGGGCATCTCCAGCCGCGCCCAGGCCGTCGTCCTCGCCTACGATAGCGGCCTGATCACCCCGCGGCGCGCCCTCCCGGGATAGGCCCGCCCGCGGTACGGAGTCTCGGAGTCCGGGACGAGCAGGACGCGCAGCTCGGCCTGGGCGCGTTCGACGTTCGGACCGGTCCCTGCGGCAACGACCTCCGTACTCGTTGCCGCAGGGCGTCCGGCGCTTTCGTCAGCCGCAGTTCAGACGCTCCGGGCTCCGGCTGACCCACTTCTGGATGATCTCGAATCCGGGGTACTGCGGCTTCGGCTTCGTCCAGGTGGCCACGATCGTGTAGTTGTTCCTGCTGAAGTTGCGGCACTTGTACCTGGGGTTGATGTCACCCTTGCGCGTGGCGGTCTTCTTGTCGACCTGGTGGCCGTTCTTCTGCAGCTCCAGCGACAGGTGGGTGAGGCCGCAGTCGTAGAGCCGGCCGCCGGCCTCCACGTACCAGTCCCGGCCGATCTTGCGTGGGTACGGCTTCCACAGGTCGGGCGACGCGCAGCCCTTGGGGAGGTTCGGCGTCCCGACGGTCTGAGCGAACGGCGTGGCGGCGCCGGCGCTCACGGTCCCGTCGGCGTCGCTCGTGGGCACGGCGACCCACTCCGAGGACACGTCGGCGACGGGGCCGGCGTCGGCCGCCTGAGCGGGAACGGTCAGGCCCAGGGTGGCGAGTCCTGCGAGGGTGGTGGTGACCGCGAGCGTCGTCATGCGCTTGCGCAGATCCATGGATCGGTTCCTTCCGTCTCTGGGTTGCGGTACGGCAGTTCACTCGATCCGGCAAGGCTGGGCGGCACCGAACGGCCGGCCGGCTCACGAGCTGCCGCCGACGGCCGCCCCGGGCCGATGAGTTGTTCACTCGGCCGCCTTCCGGCGAGTGCATGCACATACTGCCGGGCAGCGGGAGGTGCGGTCGTCAGCCCAGTGGGGCAGCGGTCCGTCAACCCTCGCGGTATGCGCGCAGTGGGCCTGCATCCCCCGCGGACGGCCACACCCCGCCGAGTGTCGGTCGCCGCACTCCGGTTGTGTGTTCACAAGAGCGGGAGTCGGCTGCCGGAGGCCTTTCCCCGGGCGTATCCGTCACTGCCCGGTCCGGTTGGTGAGGGGCTGTTGAGGGGCGGTCGGTGGTGCGAATAGTGCCTGGACGGTTTCGGTGGCCAGGTCTCGCAGCCAGGTGTGGGCGCGGTCGTCGTCGTAGCGCTGGTGCCACAGCAGGTACAGGGGGACCTCGGGCAGCGGGAGTGGCGGCGGCAGTGTGGCGAGGCCGAGTTGTTCCCGGGCTGCGCGGGTGACCGCGTCGGGGAGGGTGACGACCAGGTCGGTGTCGAGGGCGAGTTGCAGGGCGAAGGCGGTGGTGGGCCCGGCGGCGACGACGCGTCGTTCGAGGCCGCGGGTGGTCAGGGCGTCGTCGATCGGGTCGCGCAGGCTTCCGCGTCGCGAAACGGTGAGGTGTTCGGCGGCTGCGTAGCGCTCGATGCTCAGCGGACCTTCGGTGAGGGGGTGGCCTGGTCGGACGGCGACGACCAGCCGGTCGCTGCCGACCAGGCGGTGGCGGATGTCCGGGAGCGTCGGGGCGCCGGCGCTCGATTCGAGGTCGACCTCACCCCGGCGCAACTCGGCGTCGTCCGTCCCGGGTTCGGCCGACAGGCGCAGCCGGACGCCGGGGGCCTGGCGGTGGACGGCGGTGATCAGGGCGCTGCCGCAGGCGGCGGTCAGGGCATCGTGCCAGCGCAGGGTGAACACCCGGTCCAGAGCTGCCAGGTCGAGTTCCTGCTGCGCGGACAGGAGTTGGTGGGCCTGCTGTACGAGGGCGTGGACCTGGGCGCGCATGGCCAGTGCGCGGGTGGTGGGGACCATGCTGCGGCCGGTGCGGACCAGGATCTGGTCGCCGGTGGCCTTGCGGATGCGGCCCAGGGAGCGGCTCATCGCCGGTGCGGTGACGTGGAGGCGTGCTGCGGCGCCGGCGACGCTGCCCTCTTCCAGCAGTGCGTCCAGGGCCGTGAGCAGGTTCAGATCCAATTGCATGCCAGTAACTCTATGAGTGAATAGCATGCACTTGTTGTTAATGGCCGGGGATCCTACCTTCGAAGTGCAGGCGCGAGACAAGCCGCCCGCACACATCGAACGCAGGGAGCCCGCCATGAGCACAGCCATGCCTTTCGCCGCCGACACGACGCTGCTGTCCGAGGTGACCGCCGCGGTGGAGACCGCAGGCCTCACGCTGCGCGACCGCCACACCTCGCACGCCCGGGGCGTGAGTCTGGACGAGGTCGTCGCCGAGATCCACGCCAACGACGACGCGGTGCTGGACGTGCTGCGGGAGCCGCTGCTGCGGGCCCGGCCCGGATCGCGGTGGGCCGAGGACGAGCTGGCCGGCGGTGCGCTCCCGCCCGGGGAGTGGTGGGTCGTCGACCCCGCCGAGGGAAACATCAACCACGTCCACGGCATGGAGGACTGGGCCGTCACCGCCACGCTGGTCCGCGACAACCAGCCGGTGCTCACCGTCGTCCACCTGCCGCTGACCGGCGACACCTACACCGCCGTCGCCGGCGGCGGTGCCCGCCTCAACGGCCGGCCCCTGAACGTGTCCGCCAAGACCGATCTGGGCGCCGCGCTCATCGGCACCGGCCAGGCCAGGCCCGGCGAGGACGTGCGCACCTTCCGGCGGATCGGCGACTCGGTCACCGCCATGCTCATCAACGGCCTGGTCGTGCGCGTGTCCGTGCCCGCCACGATGCAGCTCATCCACGTCGCCGCCGGACGCACGGACGCCTTCTGGCAGTTCTCCGACGTCCGCTCCGGCCTGGTCGCCGGCGCCCTGCTGGTCTCCGAGGCCGGAGGCACCGTCACCGACCTGGCAGGCGAACCCTGGCACACCGGCAGCCGCGACTTCCTGGCCGCCGCCCCCGGCATCCACACCGCCGCCCTCAAGGTCCTGTCGACCATCGCCTGACCGGGCACCTCTGCCCCACCCACCCGATACCGCAAGGAGCATCACCTCATGACCAGCATCGGCATCCTGGGCGCCGGCCGCGTCGGCGCCAACCTCGCCGGCAAGCTCGCCGCGGCCGGACACCGTGTCACCCTCGGTGTCCGGAACCCGGAAGAGACCGCAGTCCTTGCCGCCGGCATCGCCCCGCAGATCGCCTTCGCCGACCAGCGCACCGCCGCCCGCACCGCGGACATCGTGATCAACGCGACGCCCGGCGACACCTCCCTGGACCGCCTGGCCGGCCTGCGCACCGAGCTCTCCGGAAAACTCCTCGTCGACGTTTCCAACGCCATCCGCGACACCGACGACGGCCTGCCCGGCGACCTGTGCTACCCCGGCAGCAGCCTCGCCGAGAAGCTCCAGGCCGCGCTCCCCGACACCCATGTGGTCAAGACCCTCAACACCATGTTGTTCATGGTCATGACCGCTCCCGAAACCCTGGCCGTCCCACCGACCGCCTATCTCTCGGGCGACGACCAGAACGCGAAGAAGACCGTCACCGGCCTGCTCGGCGACCTGGGCTGGCAGCCCGCATGGATCGAGGACCTCGGCGGCATCACCACAGCCCGCGCCACCGAGGCCATGATCCTCGTGGTTCCCCACATCCTGCGCCGACACGGCTTCAAGCCCTTCGCCGTCTCCCTCGCCCGCTGACCCATCAAGACCGGGTCCGGACCAAAACCAGCAGCGGGCTCGTGCGAGCCAGCCGGGCGCCGGCACGGACAACGCTCGCTGAGCTGCAAGGGGACGCCCGTTCCCGAGTACAGAGCCGTCCCTCGGGCGCGGCGGCCGAGATCCTGCCTCGCTCCCCATAGCCCCCATACCGACCCGGGTGCCGAATACCCCTGGGGTCCTGATCACCCGGATCGACCTCGCCGCCACGCAGACCGTGCTCCAACGCGCCATCATGAAGGCGGACATCAGCCGTGCCGCCGGCAACGCCTCCGTCAGCGCCGTCTCCTACAACCGGGACGACGCCCGCGTGCGGCGGGACGCCTGGCGGGCGGACGACCTGGAGTCCCAGCGCCGCCAGGCCATCGCCGCCCGCGCCTTCGTCGAGCGCCCTGGCGTCAGCACGCTGACCATTCCCTGTCCGCCGCTTGGTTCACTCATCTATCCTTCCTGACATGTAATTGACGGATTATCAGTTCCCTGAGCCTTTTCGGCCTTGCTGCTCCAGGGTGAGGACGGCCTTGGCCGCTGACGTAAGCCGGCTCGGGCTGCAGCGGGGGTGACGGAAGACCCGCCGGCGCTTGAAGGTGGCCACGCCTCGTTCGACGGGGTACCGGAAGCGGGCGTGGGCTCGGTTCAGCCGGTGAAAGACTCCGCGTAGGCACCGAAGGCGTACATCGCTTCGAGGCTGCCCGGTCGTGGCGGGTCGGCCGGGTCCCAGCCCAGCTCGCGGTCCTGGATCACCTGGGTGAGCAGGGGGCGCCAGCGCGGGTCGAGGGTTTCGCGCGCCCATTCCAGTGCGCCGCGTTTGGAGGCGACCTCGCCGGTGTGCAGGGTGAACAGTGCCCGGCAGTAGGTGGTCACGGCGTAGCGCTGACTCCAGGCCAGGTCGAAGTCGGCCCAGGTCCGCAGGTCTTCCATGAGGCCCGGCAGCATCTCGCGCATCGATTGGCGCAGGGCCTGGGGTGGCACTGGGTCGACGAGGTCGGTGACCGGGGGGCCGGCGAGGGTGATTCCGTGGTTCCTGAGGATCCAGCGGGTGTGCGGGCTGTTGCAGTGGGCGTCCCAGATCAGCTCGCGGTGGCCGTGGTCGCAGAACAGCCACGGTGTTCCGAGCCCGGCGACGGTGCGCAGGGACGTGGTGTCCGCGTAGGAGCCCTCCAGGTGTTTGGTCCAGAAGCCCGGGCGGGTGGGAACCTCGTCGTGGAGCCGGCGGAGCTCCGCCTCTGCGGCCCCGGTGGGCAGGACGGTGGTGGCGACGATGAAGTCGCAGTCGCTGTGCAGGTCTCCGGCGCCCAGTGCGAAGGAGCCCTGCAGGTAAGCACCGACGAACGTGTCGCCGAGGATGGCGCGGACCGCGTGGACGAACTCGTACAGGAGCGCGTCCAGCTCCCGGTACGGGGTGAACATGGGGGATCTCCATACCCGTTGAAGTGGAAGGGGCTCACGGGCGCGGCGGAGATGAACGGGATGTGCCGCCGCGTTCAGGCGCGGCGGATCTGCCCTGCGGCGAAGCAGTACGACGTCATGGGATGGACGGTAGCCGTCGCCCCCTTCGCTGAGCAATCGAGATTCCAGCGGGCGGATCGCGTGGCGGTCTCCTGGGCGGAAGGTCACTCGCCTCGGGGGAGTGCCGGCGGATCGGTCAGAGCCTGGTACCGGGTGAAGGCTTCCTGGGCGTCGGGGACGAACGTCGGGCTGCGGATCGCGTCCCGAAGTTCGGCTTCGGTGAGCCAGGTGTGCCAGGCGATCTCCGAGGCGTCCGGCGTGATCGGCTGGGTGATGGTGGCCTCGTGCACGCCCAGCCAGTAGGGGCTGATCGCTCCGTGGCAGAGGTACTTGAAGACGAGCCGTGTGGAGGTGCGGACACCGATCTCCTCGGCGAGCTCCCGGGCCGCTGCGGCCTCGTACGTCTCACCCACGTTGACGGCGCCGCCCAGCAGCCAGTTGTACCGGCCGGGAAAGCGGGAGTCGTCGTCGGGACGTCGGTGGACCAGGATCCGGCCCTCGGGGTCGCGGCAGACGGTCGTCGCGACGCGATGCAGCCACTGCTGGCGGATCGCCTCGCCCCGCTCGACGACTGCCAGTACGTGGTCTTCCTCGTCGACGCGTTCCACCAGTTCGGCCATGGCGCACACGATGCCAGAGGGCACTGACAGACACAGCTCACGCTGATGCCGGACGAAGGCCGCCACGCCCCGATGGCCGGCCGGGCTCGTCTCTCCGCGCGTCCGCGTCCATTCCCCCCTCGCCGGGCGCGCGGGGCGGCCATCGTGACCCGTGCCCCCCATGGAGCACAACAGATGAAGTACGCCCGCCGCACGGCCGGCCGCGGTCACCGGTGTCGCTCACCGCCGAGGTGATGTACCGGACGGTCATCGACGGCGACGCCAAGACGGTCCGCAACCGGATCGGCCCCGACGGCGAGGCGATCCCGCGCGTCAAGCAACTCCTCGGCCAGGGCCGGGGCCTGGAGGAGCTCACCGCGCGCGATCGCGGCCAGGCCTCCGCCCTGTGGACCGCCCTGATGCCGACACCGGACGGCTCCTAGCCGAGCGATGCTCCGCCGAAGGCGAACCCCAGCACGATCAGCAGCAGGATCAGCGCTGCGGCCGTTTTGATGACCGGATGCTTCTGGCGAAGGGGCTCGTCATCCTCCGGCCCACCGTGCGGTAGGAGTTCGGCCGGCAGCTCGATCCGTTCGTCGGGATCGGCGGGCGGCACCTCCTCCTGGCGCACCGGGCGCCGAACGAGCACCGGCGCCGCGAGATCGACGGGCAGCGTCCGCAGGAAGGCCTCCAGCCGCTGGGCGTCGACGGCCACGGTCAGCTCGTGCAGTTCGGACAGCAGGGCCCGGTCGGCGACCGGGCGGCTCTGCCCGACCCAGGACAGCCGCCAGCCGGTGGCCAGCCCGTCACGGACGAGCACCTGGTCGAGCAGTGCGCGCAGGGCACCGGGCAGCGAGCTGGCAGGAGCCAGTGTCTCCGGGGCCTTGGCGAGGGCCTCCAGAACGGTCCTCAGACTGGGCCGTGTGGTGCGGCCGCTCCGGCCGGCGGCCCGGGCCAGGGCCTGGGCGCTCTCGCCGGTAAGCGTCGCCGCCGCGGTGGAGGCCCAGGCCGCCGTCGCCAACCAGGTCGTGTCCGGGTCGCCGGCGTGTTGTGGCAAAACGGTCAGGCTGAGTTCGACGGTCCGCTGGTCGAGGTCGGTCAGCACGCCGATCGCGGGAACCGGTTCGCGGCACGGTGCGGTTCCGTTCACGCGGTGCGCGAGGGCGTTCAGGCGTTCCGCGAGCGGGGGGTGGCTGTCGAACCGGGAGACGGGCCGGTCCGGTGGCGAGTCCCGCCATCGGCGCAGGGTGTCCTGGTACTCGGGGTCGGCGAGCATCTGTGCGAAGACGGCGAAGGGATCGTCCGGCAGCCAGCCGGCCCGGGCCACCGGCTCCAGGTAGTCGGAGACCAGCCGGGCCCAGGCGAGCGCCAGGGAGTGCACGTTGCGCAAGGCGTCGGCCATCACCGCCGCTCCGACGACCTGGGCCGACATCCGGTCCGCCTCGAACTCCTGGCGCCGCCCGACCGCCGCGGTCAGCCGGAGGTAGACCCGGGCGTAGCCGGAGAACAGGCAGTACCAGGCGTAGGCCGGATGGTAGGCGTTCTCGGCCTGGACCATCGGGTGCCGACCGAGGCGTTCGAGGATGGATCCGAGCGCGGCGGTCCCGCGGCGGGTGACGGACGACAGGGCGGTGTGGCGTCCCGCGTAGTGGCCGAGCTCGTGGCAGATCACCGCCTCCAGCTCGCCCTGCGTCAACCCCACCAGCAGGGGCATCCCCAGGTAGAGCCGACGGGTCCCACCGAGCAGCCCGAGCAGGCTGGCGTGTTCGAGGACCATGGCGTTGGCCTGGGGAATCAGGTACAGCCGGGTCGGCGGGCGCACCCCCAAGCGCTCGGCGAGATCGTACACGGTGTTCCACAGGGCCGGTTCCTCCTCCGGGGCCACCTCGACCGAACCCTCCGGGCCCCGGGCCGGACGACCCGCCGCGCACAACGCGAGAAGGACTGCCGCGACGACGGGCGTGGAGGTGATCACCGTGAAGAGGAGCCTGGCGACGTCGTCCGGCGGTGCCGCCGCGAGGAGGGACAGGAACGCCGCATAGACGGCCACGGCGGCGAGCAGGACCAGGTAGCTGACGAACAGCATGGCGACCGCGAGCAGGGCCCGCAGGGACACGAGGAACAGCGACGGCCTCACCCGCGCCTCCCGGCGTCCTGGGCCCACGCCTCGGCCAGCCGCTCCAGCAGCAGATCGAGACCGAGCTGGTCGTGCTCGAAGGCGTCCTCCAACCACAGGGCCGCGTCCAGGAGTTCGACCATCAGCTGATCCTGCAGCCCGCCGGCCGGCGCGTCCACCAGCGAGTCGAAGTCGGACCAGAGCTCCTGCGAGGTGATCCCGAGCCGCTTCGCCAGGTTGTTGCGGGCCTGCTTCACGTGGACGGCGACCGTGTTGGCGGAGATCTTCAGGTCCTCGGCGATCGCCCGCTGCGGCTCAGCCTGGAGGCAGAACCGCACCAGCACCTCCCGCTGCCGCTCCGGCAGTTCCCGCACGGCCGCGAGGACTTGGCGCGTCTCGACGGTGACCTCGATCCTCGCCTGCTCGGGGATTCCCGCCTGCAACCAGCTCGCACGCTCCCTGGTGCGCCGCTCGACCCGGTCGAGGAACTCGTTGCGCATGATCTGCCGCAGGTACGCCTCGGGGTGGTCCATCGTGCGCAGACGCGACCACATCCGGCTGGCCTGGACGTACGCTTCCTGGACCAACTCCTCCGCGGTCTCCCCGTCCTGGCACAGGAAGCGTGCCTGCATGCGCAACCTGCCCTGGGTCACCCGGACGAACTCCTCCAACTCCTCGGGAGGTTCCATCCGGGGGCGCACTGTTCCCTGATCTGACGTCATGACGTCGTCTCCTGTGTGTGATTCGACTTCGACCGTGCTCCGCGCACCAGGAGGACGCTCCCGTCCGCCTGCCGGTCCTCCACCGTCGCCCCGGGCCCGGCCGCGAGGACAAGGCTCTCCAGTACGGCGCCGCGCGTGCGCTCCCGCATCACGGCCAGTCGGTAGGACACAAGCTGGCGCGCCAGCCTGACGGTGCCGGCGCACACGGCCAGCAGGACCGTCTCCCACATCTCCCCGCCTCCTCTCGTCGACGGCGGCGCTCCTTGCGCCAACCTCGCACGGTGAAAGGGGTCTTGAGCGGAAAACCTTTAGTCCCACAGCAGTCGCACGCATGTGATTCACATCACATTCGTCAAGAGGGGCCCGAGACCGGTCCCTGGTGCCGAGCCCCGCGCCGGTCGGCGCGCGCCCCTGGACGTGTGGCCCGCAGGGTCCCGTGAGTTCATCTCGAACTCTTGTCCAGGGTGCCCGGTGGGTGTCGGGCAAGTCAGGCAAGTGCTCCGGAGCGAAGTTGCCTGACTGGTACGGGGTTCGGTGCCATCGCGCGCAGTCGGCAGGCTGTCGAGGTGTACGAGAGCGAGGCATGCCAGATGGTGCTGGCGGCCCTCCCCGACGGCGTCGAGTGCGACTTCCGCATCATCGAAGGCAACGACTGACCGGCGGGCCCAGCCTTGGCCGGCTCAATGAGTTCGCGTGCCTCTCGGTGTGATGGTGTGTGGCATGCCGCTGTCGGAGCAATCGGGGCACGAGGGCCGTCCGGTCGTCACGCTGTGCCTGTTGACCGCGCTCCGGACCAGGGACAGTACCGCTGCCTGGGTCGCGTGATCCAGTACCCCGAAGCCTCACCTCCAGCCCATCACATCGGGAGACGCCAGTGATCAGACACCACGCCCCAGGACATCCCGTCGCCGGAGGAGAGGCAGGCGTCCACGCTCGTGCGCGGTGGTGGCGGGCCGGGGTCGTGGGAGGAGTGTGCGTGGTGCTGGCCGGTACCGGGGTGATCCCCGTGGCCGCCGCGGCAACGGGGTCCGCGCCGGCCACCACCCCGGTGCGGACCCGAGGCGCCGACCCGGTGTTCACCTTCGGCTTCACCGGCGCCGCGCAGAGCCTCACCATCCCGGCCCAGGCGGTGGTCACGATCACCGCCGACGGCGCGGGCGGCGCCGACAGCACCGGCACCTCCTGTTCCGTCACGGGCACGGGCGGGACGGGAGTGCGGGTCGTCACCACTCTCCCGCAGACCACCGCCCCGACGACGGTCACCGTCAACGTCGGCGGCACGGGCGGCAAGGGCTGCAACGGCACGGGTACGGGGGGTGCCGGCGGGTTCAACGGCGGCGCTCCGGGTGGGGGCATTTTGGCCACGGGTTTCCGGGCGGAAGGGCCGGGTGGGGGCGGGGCCTCCAGCGTCAGCGCGGGCTCCTTCCTGGTGGTCGCCGGGGGCGGCGGTGCCGCCGGGGGTACCGGAGGCGACCTGACGGGCGGCAACGGGGGCAACGGCGGGACGACGCCCGATGCCACCGCCGGTACCGCGGGAAGCGCCACCGGCCCTGGGGCCGCGGCAGGGCAGGGTGGGGACGGCGGCAGGACCAGCACGTCTACGGGTGGTGTGGGCGGTGCGGCCGGCGCGGTCGCGTTCTGTAGCGCCACGCCGGGTACATCGGGCAGCGGGTTCGCCGGTACCACGGTCGGCAGCGGCGGCACCGGCGGAGCGATCGACGGCGGCTGCGCCGCCACTGTCACCGGTGCGGGCGGGGGCGGGGGCGGCGGGTACTTCGCCGGTGGGGGCGGCGGCAGCGGTGCCGTCAACAGAACCGGCACCAAGGCAAGCGGCGGCGGTGGCGGTGGCGGGAGCAGCTTCGCGACCCCGTCGGGCACCGGGACGTCCTATGCGGCCTCGACGGTCGGGACGGCGAACCACAACGGCCAGGTGATCATCAGCTACACCGTGGGGAAGCCGGTCACCACGACCATGACCGCGATGCCCGGGCTCACCCGGATCGGCTCGCCGGTCGTGCTGAGCGACATCGTCTGCCCCAGCGGGGGCTCCACGACCAGGCCCACCGGAACCGTCACGTTCACCGACACCACCACCGGGACGACCCTCGGCACGGGACAACTGTTCCTCCCCCTCGGCAGGTGCGCCGCCGCCGGGACGGTCACCGCCTTCCGCACCGCGGGCACCCACACCATCACCGCCGTCTACAGCGGCGACTCGGTGTACCAGGACAACGGTGCCAGCCCCGAGACCATCACCGTGACGGTGAACCCCTGATCAGAAGGCCGCAGCGACACCGAGGGCACGCCCTCATCAACCGCAACAAGCAGTGCTGCCGGTGCAGGTAACAGCGTGATAGCAGGCGGGGCTCGCGAGGACGAATCGCGGGCTCCGCCACCATCGCGCCCGAAGCCGGCCCCGACGGTACGTGGAATTCGAGAAGCCAGCGGTTCAGCCGCGGATCGCGATGGACGCCCCGGAGTACCGCTCGCCGACCCGGCGGTCGAGCTCGACCTGTCCGGCTCCACTTTCAAGGGCAGGGAGGCAGGCGTCTACCAGCACGGGACGTGACCTACGGTCAGCGGCTCACCGTAGAGCAGCCCTACTTCGGTGGTTCCGAGGCTCAGCGTCGGATGAGGGTGGCAGGCGACCATCGCGTAGTACACCGCGGTTGCCAGTTCGGTCGGGCTGGCCGTCTCGTACCGCAGGTACTCATGACCCACGAGCTCCATGAGATTGATGGTGTCCGGCCCGAGATGGCCGCCCTCGATCAGCAGGAACGGCACGGCCAACAACCCGTACAACCTGCTGAAGGAGAGGTAGAACTCGGCGGTTTGGCCCCTGGCCATCGGAGCGTCGGCAAGGTGGTGCTCAACCCGTCTGTGAATCGCGGACCAAACGGGCCCCGGCACTGTGCCGCCACAGTCGGTGACCAGCTCTTGCGCACACGACACCGCATGCGCCGCCATGTGCTCGGCGCCCCCACGGACGCCGCGTTCTGCGCGTCGGACCGAGTGCGGCGTGTGAAGGCCGGACACGCACGCTTCAAAGGTGTGGCACCAGGGGCAATCCGATGACGTATCCCGGGAGTTCAGGGCAGCCGCCGCGGCCACCTTGGACCAGGTTCGGGACCGTCTGCCCAGGAAGGTGTACGGCAGGGTCACGGCCGCAGCCAGTTCGGCAGGTTCGCAGTCTCCTTCCCGGATGGCCCGCCAACGCCCGCACAGCCAAGCGCTGTAGTGCGCGAACCAGCTGCGCAGTTCACGGCGGAGCCGGAAGACATTCCCCGGCTCGCCCCGCAACACGTCCGTCATGAGGTCGCTCATGTCATTGGTGATGCGCGGAAGGGCGACGAGCCCCATGCCTTCGCGGGACACGAATCGGCGCCGGAGCCAGTTCGGCAGACCCATATCGATCATGGCCCATCGCTCCAGCTCCACATCGCTGAGCGTGCCGGTGTCGAAGAGTGGGACTGTTCCCTGCCTCAACGCCTCGCGACGACCCGCGAGACCTCGCTGCCCGGCCCGGCACACGACGACATCCGCGTAGTCGAGCCACTGCTGGTTGAGACGCAACCGACCGTCGCTGCTCATCGCCCTCGCGGCATCCAGCAGGGCACGGCGCGTCCCGGAATCCGCCCCCATGGACCGGTAGTCCATGATGGTCAGGATGTCGGCCGCGCACCAGTCGCGAGCCTCCGCGTCGGTCAGCGCCCCGGAGTCGGCCATGACGAGAGCCGGCAGAACCCAGCCGAACAGCATGGCCGGTTGCAACAGTGGTCTCCCGACCGACAGCGCCCCAGCTGCGGACGTGTGGAACGCCTCGCTGAAAGCATCCGGGGGTGGTAGTTCCGTCAACAAGCCCCGTTTCCGCGACCAGACGGCCTGGTTCTCCATGAAGAACCCCACGTTCTGACCCGGCTCGCGCACATGGTCGAAACCTTGTCCTGAGTGCCCCGAGACAAGTGCCGCCACGGTTGAGACAGGGCGACTTCTTGTGCGGGAAGTCGGGAGCGCCGGATAGTCGGTATCGACATTCCAGTACTCCGCGGCGTCCGACGGGCACAGCACTCCCATCGTGCGCAACAACGGCGCGCTGGCCTCAACTCCACTGCCCGTCCTTGGCCGCGATCCACCCAGGTCGCTGGCGCACCGCTTCCGTGTCTGCTCGATGCCCCACTCGACCAACGCGTGACGCATGGACCACCCCAGCCTCTCTCCACGCGAGATGTTCTCGCCCCCAATGCCCCGGACGACACAGAATGCACCGGGAAGCAGGCCACTGACAGGCCGATGCCTATAGAACGATGGAGTGTTGGTCGCACGAAAAGCACTTGGTGCACTCACACGGCGCGAGGCATTGGTCGTGCGCCGAAACGACCTCGTCCGACGATGTGCTACAGCATGACGGCGCGCCGACGAACCTGGGTTGTACGCCCGCGATGCCTTCGGGTGCCGACGAACGGACTCCGGTCAGCACCGCCGGCTTGCTCGCGGGCGCTGGCCCCGTCGCCGGCACAACGGGCGCTCGACGCCTTCGAGATCACCCTTCGCTGCCAAGGTGCCTGAATCGCCGAGGCCTGCCAGGAGGCGCGCCACAACGCCCTCGCCGCCGCCGCGCCCGGTCTGGTGGCCGCGGTGCTTGGTCGGCTGGCGGACGGACCAGGCCGCGCCCGCGCCATCGGGCAGTAAGTGCCCCGGCGTCGACCGGATCGTGGGATCAGCCCCGCGGGTGCGGGGAGCAGCGTCGGTGAAGTGCGATTCTGGTGCGAGCGACACGCAGCCGGCGGGGCTGGTCATCTTCACCGACGAGCGGCTCTGCCGGGCGATCGTCGACCGGCTCACCTTCGAGGCCCACATCATCGCGACCGGAACCCAGTCGTTCCGCCTGGCCGGCACCACCGCCAAGCGCCAGGCCGCCGTGGCTGCCACCTGAAGACAAGCTCCCGACAACCCGCATGGATCAACGGGACCGGCCCGTCTCCGGGTCGGCACGCGGGGAGAACACGCAAGCGGATCCGACAACAAGCCTCTGGTGGCCCAGGTGACCGGCTGACGAAGGCACGCCGACTGCCCGAGCACCAAGGCCAGGGCGGCAGTCACCGGGCAGCAGCTCGTCGGCTCAGTCTGTGGTCGAGCGCACCCGGCCAGGGTCCAGGTGCAGCTCATAGGCAGTGTTGCACTCGCTGATCAGCGTGCCCACCTCCACACCGCAGGGGCACAGTTGGTTCATACCGCTTTGGCCGTTGAGGCCGCAGCACCCCCCGGAGTGCTTCCAGTCAGGATGCGGCTGGAGCCCCGGTGCATCCTCCGGGTGCAGGACCACGGTGTTCCGGGGGCCTGCGGACACCAGGAACCCGTCGCTGTCCGGGTCGCCGAGGCAGGGCCCGCCGCCGAAGACCTCTCGACACTCGTCGGAGGGCACGAGCGGGGCGCCCCACGGCTCGGGTTCCAGAGCGAAGAAGCCGAGCCGCAGGGTGGGAGTAGCTCGACGTGATCCGTCTGCCTTGGGAAACCCTTGATCCATCGGACGCGCGGGCACCTCAGGCAGCTTGGTCAATGGCCCCGCTATCGGACGATCGCAGGCCGCACACACGAACACAGTCACCTGGAATTGGTAGCACCCACCCGGCGCCCGTCCAAACGGATTATCAGCCGACGACCGCCGACCAGCCCCGACTCACCATCGGCCCCGACACGGCTGTCGGCTTCCGTTCCGACGCTCCCAGGCGCCCCGCATCGAACACAGCGGCGCCCGCCCTGACGCATCCTGTCGGGGGCGCGACCGGACGGGCAGCACGCAACACAGCTACCGGTCTCCCCGTGGCCGCCGTCCCCGATCCGGAGCCGACCAGAGCAGCAGATCCGGGCTGTCTACTGAGGTTTTCAAGGTGGGGTCGGTGAGGTGAGTGACAGGCCGGTGCCCGTCAGACATCCCTCGATGCGGGTGGACCGGAGCTGGATATGTCGGAGCCCGCGGCGGAGGGTGTGGGCGAGGTGATCGGCGTCGGTGAAGGCGGTGTTCGCCATCGGGCCGCGTCGCAGAAGCGACCAGAGGCCTTCGACCGGGTTGAGGTCCGGTGCATACGAGGGCAGCTGGAAAACGGTGAGCCAGTCGTGCTCGGCGGTGTACCGCTTCATACCGGTTGTTCTCGCATCTATCATCTGCATGCGCGTCGTTCAGGGGGCTGCCGTGGGCTGCTCCACCGTGATGTGCAGGGGTGTCCTTCCGTCGGTCGCGAGGCTAGCGTGACCGCATGGATCCTGACGAACAGTCACGTCATGCCTCGTCGTTCGGCGCCGCCGCGGTCGCGTACGCCGAGCACCGTCCGGACTACGCGCAGGCCGCGGTGGGTTGGGCGCTGGAGCTCGCGCCTGGCCTGCGCGTGCTGGACCTCGGGGCCGGGACGGGCAAGCTGACGGGCGCGCTGGTGGCGCTGGGCGCCGATGTCACGGCGGTCGAGCCGGATCCGGGGATGCTGGCCGAGCTGCGCCGCGCGCTGCCGGACGTCCGGGGCCTGGCGGGCAGCGCCGAGGCGATCCCGTTGTCGGACGGTGCCGTGGACGCCGTGGTCGCGGGCAACGCGATGCACTGGTTCGACATGGCCGTCGCGGGTCCTGAGATCTCCCGGGTCCTCGCGCCGGGCGGCGTTCTGGCCGGCCTGTGGAACCTCCTGGACGACCGGGTCGCGTGGGTGGCCGGGCTCGCGCAGGTTGCCGGGAGTGCGGCGGTCGGCCCCCGGGACACCCCCGACAGCTGGCGCGCCGTGACGGCCGGGCTGCACCTTCCGAAGAACGGCGGGGCCGCCTGCTTCGGCTCGCCGGAGCAGGCCGAGTTCGCGCACGGGCAGCGCCGGACCGCCGGCTCGCTGGTCGAGACTCTCGCGACGCGCGCCGGGGTGCTCGTCATGCCGGAGGGGGAGCGGGAGGCGGCGCTGGGCCGGATCCGCGCCTTCCTCGCCGGTCGGCCGGAGACCGCCGAGGGCGAGTTCACCCTGCCCATGCTGACCGGGGTGCTGCGCCTGCGGCGGGTGTGACCCCGAGGCCTCTACGGTGCCGTCCCCGCGAACCGGGTCACGAGGAGGTCGAGGCGCTCGTCCTGCCAGCCGGACGGGATTCGGCCGCTCTCCGAGAGGACAGCCATGCCGTGCAGCGCGCTCCAGGCGACCTCGGCGAACAGCTCGCGGCGCTCGTTCTCCGGCGGGAAGCAGGCGACGAACTCCTCGAAGCAGGCCCGCATCGGGGCCGGCGTCTCGGCGCTCGCGAACTTCAGGTCGGTGGGCAGGATGAACATCGCCTGGTAGAGGGCGGGCCGCTGGACCGAGAAGTCCAGGTAGGCGCCGCCGACGGCGCGCAGGGCCTGCTCGGGCCCGGCGGCGGCGTCCTGCCGGGCGCGGTGCAGGTGGGCGGCGAGTTCGGCGAACGCGTCCAGGGCGACGGCGCCGACGATCGCGTCCTTGCCGTTGAAGTGGCTGTACAGCACCGGCTGGCTGTACTCGACGCGTTCGGCCAGCCGCCGTGTCGTCACGGCCTCCCAGCCCTCGGTCTCGGCGAGCTCGCGCGCGGCCGTGATGATCAGTTGGTGGCGCTGGGCGCGCTCGCGCTCGCGGCGCTCGCTGATGGCGGACATGTCGCCATTGTAGCAATGCTAGACATTCTGTCGTGGGCAGAGCGCAGCCGCTCCCGAGCCCTCAGACCGCCAGGTCGACCGTGATGTGCGGGGCCAGGGCGCGCAGGAACGCCGGGGCGTCGAAGAGCTCGCCGGCCGAGGCCACGCCGGTGGTGCGGGCCTCGCCGTTCAGGAGCCGGGCGACCGCCTCCACCGCGAGCGGGGCCGTCACGGCGTAGATGTCCCGGCCGGTGGCGACGGCGCGGCGCTCGGCGGTGCCCTTGCGGACCACGACGTCGACGACGAAGGTCTGCGCCGAGCGGCCGTCCGGGTCGACGGGGGCCGGGGCGGGGGTGTCGGGGGCGACGACCTGCGTTGCGGCCTCGACCGTCATGTAGGTGCGGACCTCGGGGATCCGCAGGTGGCTCGGGATCGTGATGACGTCGGCCATCGTGAACTCGGCGACGACGGCGCGCGTGCCGGTCGGGTCGGGGAAGGTCCAGTCGGTGGTCGCCGGGGCGTCGTGGCGGCGCTCGACGGCGCCCTTCGTGTAGACGAGCCGGCCGCCGCTGCCGCGCCGCTCGCGGGAGACGGCGCTGGAGAGGCGGGTGCCGGCGGTGGGGTGCCAGCTGCTGAGGGCGTAGGCGACGTGGGCCTCGTCGGCCTCGGTCCAGTCGGCCATGGCCGCGGTGGCGAGGAGGTCGCCGAGGCCGCCGTAGAAGGCCATCGCGGGCAGGACGGTGGCGCCGGCGGTGCGGGCGCGGTCGGCGAAGTCGGCGAACGTGTCGAGGTTGGCCTCCAGTTCGGCGGCCACGTCGACGTACGGGATCCCGGCGCGCAGGGCGGCCTCGATGACGGGGGCGGTGGTCGAGGCGAACGGGCCGGCGCAGTTGATGACGGCGGCGGCGCCGACCAGGGCGGCGTCGAGGGCGGCCGGGTCGTCGACGGAGGCCGGGCGGACGTCGAGGCCGGTCCCGTCGGCCAGGGCGTGCAGCTTGGCGGCGTCGCGGCCGGAGAGGACGGGGGTGAAGCCGCGCTCGCGCAGGTGGGCGACGACGAAGCGGCCGGTGTGGCCGTAGGCGCCGTAGACGGTGACGGTGGTGTTCGACATTGGGGTTCCCCCGTGCTCGTTCCTTGATCCGACGCGTTCATCCTGCCGGGGGCGGACACCCCCCGACAGTGTCCGGAACGACAGGACCCGTACACTTCCGGACATGGGGACCGTCGCGCTGGCCGTCACGGACGGCATGCTGCACTTCGAACTGGGGCTGGCCTGCGAAGTCTTCGGGGCCGACATGAGCGGGCGGGCCGATTCCTGGTACCGCCTGGAGCTCTGCGGGCCGGGGGCCGTGCAGGTCGGGCGGTTCCGCGTCCAGCCAGACCACGGGCTCGACCGGCTCCCGTACGCGGACACCGTGGTCGTCCCGGGCTGGGCGGACGTCGACGAGGAGCCGCCCCGGGAGCTCGTCGACGCCGTGCGCGCGGCCCACGACAACGGCGCGCGCGTGGTCTCCCTCTGCACGGGCGCGTTCGTCCTCGCCGCCGCCGGGCTGCTGGACGGTCTGCGGGCGACGACGCACTGGGCACACACCCGTGTCCTGGCCGCGCGCTACCCCGAGGTGCAGGTCGACCCGGACGTCCTCTACGTCGACAACGGGAGCGTGCTCACCTCCGCCGGCAAGGCCGCCGCAATGGACCTGTGCCTGCACCTCGTCCGGCTCGACCACGGCTCGTCCGTCGCCAACGCCCTCGCTCGCCTCCTCGTCGTGCCGCCCCACCGGGACGGCGGCCAGGCGCAGTTCGTGCCCACCCCGGTGCCCGCGCCCGGGAACCACCCGCTCGCCGACCTCCTCCCGTGGGTGATCGAGCGGCTGGACCAGCCGCTGACCGTCGAGGACCTGGCCCGCCGGGCCAACATGAGCTCGCGCCACCTGGGACGGCACTTCCGGTCCGTCACCGGCACCAGCCCGCTCCAGTGGCTGCTGACCCAACGGATCCGCCACGCCCAGGAGTTGCTGGAGACCACCGAGGACAGCGTCGACGCCATCGCCGCCGCCACCGGCATGGGCACCGGCACCACGCTGCGCCGCCACTTCAACCGCACGGTGGGCGTGCCGCCGGACGCCTACCGCCGGACGTTCCGACTGCGCGCCGCGGTCAGTCGCTGAGAAGCCGCCACGCGGTCAGTCGCTGAGCCGCCGCCACGCCGTCAGCCGCTGAGCAGCCGCCACGCGGTGAGCGCGAGGCCGGCGCGCAACAGGCCCGCGGGTTCGGTGAGTTCGAGGCCGAGCGCCTTGCCGAGCTGGTCCAGGCGGCGCGCCACGCTGGTGTGGTGCAGGTGGAGGACGGCGGCGGCGCGGCGCAGGGAGCCGGTGGTGCAGTAGGCGTCCAGCGTGTCCAGGGCGTCCGGGTCGCTCGCCGCGATGCGGGCGATCGCGGCCACGTCGGGATCGGCCCGGACGGCGTCCTCCGGCAGGTGGGCGAGGAGGGCCACGGCGCCCAGATCGGCGTGGTGGACGACGGGTTGACGCGCGGTGGTGAAGCGCAGCGCGGTGCGGGCCTCGCGCCAGGACCGGGCCGGTGTCCCGGCGGCGCCGATGCCCGCGCGGACGTCGGGCGGGAGGCGGGACGCGTCGACGGTGGTGGCCAGGACGACCCCCGCGTCGGCGAGTTGGGCCGCCTTCACCGGCCGGTCGGGGCACAGGAGGGTGCCGATCCGGTCGAGGGGGTGCGGCGTGCGCACGGCGACGGCGCGCACCGGCAGGTCGGCGGCGAAGCCGAGCAGGCGCAGCGCCCGGGCGCGGGCGGCCTCGTCGGTGTCGGCGCCGATGACGAGTTCGACGAGCGCGGGGTCGGCCATGGTGGTGCGGGCGGGGCCGTAGCGTTCGACGGCGGTGGCGACGGCGATGGCGAGGCGGTCGAGGAGGAGCTCGTCCAGGAGGCCCGCGGGGGTGGGGCGTTCGAGCCAGACGGTGCCGATCTCCTCCTCGTCCAGGGTGATCAGCGCGGACGTGGTGACGGCGGGCGGCCCGGGCGCCTCGCGGCCGTCGGGGGTCATGCGGATCGTCCGGCCGGTGCCGGTGAGGCGGATCCCGGCCGGGCACTCGGCGAGGTTCGCGGAGGCGCGGGCGAGGGCGGGCAGGTCCACGCGGCGGCGCATCAGGGTGTCGTAGAACATGACGACGCGCACGGCGGCCTCGACGTCCGAGCCCAGTTGCGACATCCGTACCGCCAGTGCCTCCATGGACCCGAGGATAGGCGGGCGCGGGGGAGCGCGGGGGCGCCGATCGGTGCGTGATCCCGGCGGAACGCACGACGGTTGGCGGCGGACCGGGCGGGCGGCGGCCGGGACGATGGTCGGCATGGATCCCGAACTCGAAGCATTCGTCCCCTTCTTCCCCGACCTCGACCTGAACGACCCGGCATCCGCCCGGGAGAGCCTGGCCGCGCTGGCCGGCGGCGTCCCCGCCGCCGACGTCCCTGGCATGGTGATCGAGGACCGCACGGTGCCCGCCGACCCGAAGACGGGCCCCGGCGTCCCGGTGCGCGTGTACCGGCCCCGGGAGGCGCGCGGCGCCGTCATCTGGCTGCACGGCGGCGGGTTCGTCATGGGGGGCCTGGACACCGAGCACCCGTGGGCCGCCCGGATCGCCGCCGACTCCGGCGCCGTGGTCATCTCGGTGGGCTACCGCCTGGCGCCCGAGCACCCGTACCCCGCGGCGCTGGACGACGTCTACGCCGTCCTCCTCTGGGCCGCCGGGAACGCGGCCGAACTCGGCATCGACCCCGAGCGCATCGCGATCGGCGGCCACAGCGCCGGCGCCACCCTCGCGGCCGCCGTCTCCCTGCTGGCGCGCGACCGGAAGGGGCCGGCGATCCACTTCCAGCTGCTCAACCAGCCCGGCGTCGACGACCGGCAGGAGAGCTGGTCGGCCCGCACCTTCACGGACACGCCGTGGATGACCCGCGAGAAGATCTCCGCGGCCTGGCGGCACTACCTGGGCGGCGCACCCGCCACCGCGTACGCGGCCCCGGCCCGCGCCGAGGACCTGAGCGGCCTGCCGCCCGTCCACCTCGCCACGGCGGAGTTCTGCCCGAACCGCGACGAGGGCATCGAGTACGCGCTGCGCCTCCTCCGGGCGGGCGTGCCGGTCGAGCTGCACCAGTGGGCCGGGACGTTCCACGGCTCGCAGGCGCTGCTGTCGGCGGAGGTGTCGCAGCGGCAGATCGCCGAGCTCGGCGCGGTGCTGCGGCGGGCGCTGGCGTAGCGGCCGTTTCCGAGCGTGGGCTCAGACGGGCTCCGGCGGGCTCGGGCGGGTTCAGGCCGGCTCCGGCGGCCACGCGTCCGGCGCCAGGACGCCGTACGCGTAGGCGCGGGCGACGAGCGCCGTGCGGTTGGGGACGTGCCAGCGGCGGGAGAGGCGGGTCAGGTGGTAGTTGACGCCGTCCCTCGTGAGGCCGATTTCCCGGGCGATCTGGGCGGTCGTCGCGCCCCTCGCGGCGGCCGCCAGGATCCGGGCCTCCGTCGGGCTCACCTCGGTGCGCGGCACGGCGGTCTCGGACACCTCGGGCGGCGGATCGGCGGGCAGGTCGGCGAGGACGCGCAGCGAGAGCAGCAGGTTCGGCGTCTGGTCGGGGGTGTCGCTCACGAGGGCGACGTCCATGACGCCGTGCCGCTCCGAGCCGTCGCCGGCCGTCCACGACACCTCGACGCTGTACTGGGAGCGCCGGTGCTTGTGGACGGCCTCGGCGAGTGCCGGGAGGGTCTCGGCGGCGCTGCCCTGGAGGGTGAAGAACTCCAGGATCTTGCGGTGGTGCAGCTGCCCGGTGAGCAGGCCGAACTCGGCGGCCATCGCGCGGTTGACGATGAGGATCCGGCCCGCGTACTCGCACACGGCGATCGGCACCGGCACGTGGTCGAGCAGGCGCAGCGTGCGGTTGCGCCAGACGATCGCGCTGTCGCTGGGGTACACGAGCTGCCTCCTTCAGCAGATCTGACGTCACGTGGGCAAGAGTCGGGTGCCACCGGGTACTACACAATCATGTAGTCGGCGGCGCCCGGTACGGCGGGTGCCGGGCGCAGAGTGGAAGACGTCGCCCCGATCGTCGGCCCGACTCCCGTCACGAAACCCGTGTCACGGAAAACGGAAGGTGAATCACGCATGACCGACACCCTGCCCGAGAGCCTGCCCGCACCCCGGGCCGAGCGCCCGGAGCCCGCCCGGCCCTCGGAGACCCCGAAGGCCGCGGTGGCGCACCTCCCCTCGGCCGCCGCGGGGGCCGTCCCGCTCGTCGACATCTCGGCGCTGCCGCCGATCGCCGCGCCGACCCTGCGCGTGATGGAGCTGATCCGGGAGCACGGCCCGGCCTACGTCCAGCGCGTGCACGGGCGGGACCTGCTGATGGTCAGCGGCCTGGACCTGGTCGAGGAGCTGGCCGACGAGGAGCGCTTCACGAAGTCCGTGGGCCCGGGCCTGGTGAACGTCCGCGAGTTCACCGGCGACGGCCTGTTCACCGCCTACAACGACGAGCCCAACTGGGCCCGCGCGCACGACATCCTGATGCCCGCCTTCGCGCTCGGCTCGATGCGCACCTACCACCCCGTGATGCTCCGGGTCGCGCGCCGCCTGATCGAGGCGTGGGACGGTGCGACGGCCGCCGGGCAGCCGGTGGACGTGCCCGGCGACATGACCAGGATGACCCTGGACACCATCGGCCTGGCCGGCTTCGGCTTCGACTTCGGCTCCTTCGAGCGCGACGAGCCGCACCCGTTCGTCGAGGCGATGGTGCAGTGCCTGGAGTGGGCGATGGCCGCGCTGTCGCGCGACCCCGAGCTCGACCACACCGAGCGCGACGCGGCGTTTCGGGAGGACGCCGCGTACCTCGCCCGGGTGGTGGACGAGGTGATAGCCGCTCGCGTGGAGGCCGCCGGTGCCGCCGGTGCCACCGGGGACGGGGGACAGGACGCCGAGGCCGAGGACCTGCTCGGTCTGATGCTCGGCGCCGTCCACCCCGGTGACGGCAGCAGACTGGACGCCGAGAACATCCGCAACCAGGTGATCACCTTCCTGATCGCCGGCCACGAGACCACCTCGGGCGCGCTGTCCTTCGCGATGTACTACCTCGCCAAGCACCCGGCGGTGCTGCGCGAGGTCCAGCGCGAGGTGGACGCCCTGTGGGGCGACCAGGCCGACCCCGAGCCGTCCTACGAGGACGTCGGGCGCCTGCGCTACACCCGCCAGGTGCTCAACGAGGCCCTGCGGCTGTGGCCGACGGCCCCCGCGTTCAGCCGCGAGGCCCGCGAGGACACCGTCATCGGGGGCCGGATCCCGCTGCGCGCCGGGGAGACGGTCACGGTGGCGACGCCGATGCTGCACCGCGACCCGGCCTGGGGCGACAACCCCGAGCTGTTCGACCCCTCCCGCTTCGACCCCGAGCTGGAGGAGGCCCGCTCCCCGCACGCCTTCAAGCCCTTCGGCACCGGCGAACGCGCCTGCATCGGACGGCAGTTCGCGCTGCACGAGGCCACGATGCTGCTCGGCATGCTGGTGCACCGCTACCGGCTGATCGACCACGCCGACTACCGGCTGACGATCAAGCAGATGCTCACCATCAAGCCGGACGGGTTCACGCTCGCCCTCGCCCCGCGCACGCCCAGGCCCCCGGCGGCGGCGCAGGCCCCGGTGCGCGCCGCCGAACTGCCCGGCCGCGTCCGCCAGGGCACGACGGTGCTGTTCCTGCACGGTTCCAACTACGGCGCCTCGCGCGACTTCACCCGGCAGGTGGCCGAGGCCGCGGGGGAGCTCGGCTGCGAGACCGAGGTCGCCCCGCTGGACGCCTACGCGGACGGGCTGCCCGCCGGCCGTCCCGTGGTGATCACCGCCGCCTCGTACAACGGGCAGCCGACGGACGACGCGGCGCGCTTCGTCCGCGGGCTCCAGGAGGCCGAGGGCGCGGTCGCCGACGGCGTCGAGTACGCGGTGCTCGGCATCGGCGACCGCACGTACGCCGCCACCTACCAGCGCATCCCCACCCTCATCGACGAGCGCCTCGCCGCCCTCGGCGGCACCCGGCTGCTGCCCGCCGGCGAGGCCGACGCCTCGGGCGACCTCGCCGGCGGCGTGCGGGCCTTCGCGACGGCGCTGCGCGGCCTGCTGCTGGAGAAGTACGGCGACGCGGACGCCCCCGCCGCCGGGCTGCCGGAGGCCGCGTTCACCGTGACCGAGGTCGTCGGCGGCCCGCTGGACGCCCTCGCCGCGCGGCACGGGATGACGGAGCTCACCGTCACCGGGGTCGCCGGGCTGACCGACCCCGCCTACCCCCGGGTCAAGCGCCTCGTGCGGCTGGCCCTGCCGGACGGCGTCGAGTACCGCACGGCCGACCACCTCACCGTGCTGCCGCAGAACGACCCGGCGCTGGTCGAGCGCGCGGCCAAGGTGCTCGGCGCGGACCTCGACACCGTGCTGTCCATCGTCGCCCACCGGCGCACCGGCCTCGCCGTCGACCGCCCGCTGACCGTGCGCGAACTGCTCACCCACCACGTCGAGTTGCAGGACCGGCCGACCGCCGAGCAGCGCCTGGTGCTGGCCGGCCTCAACCCGTGCCCGCCCGAGGCCGCCGCGCTGCGCGCCCTGCCCGACGACGACCCGCGCACGCTCGTCGACCTCGTCGAGGACAACCCGGCCCTGCGCGAGGCCCTCACCTGGCCGGTGCTGCTGGAGCTGCTCCCGCCGATCCGGCCGCGCCACTACTCGATCTCCTCGTCCCCGGGCCAGGACCCGGCCCACGTCGACCTCATGGTCTCCGTGCTGAGCGCCCCGGCCCGCTCCGGCCGCGGCACCTTCCGGGGCACCGGCTCGGGCCACCTCGCCCGCGTCGCCGTCGGGGACACCGTCCTGGCCCGCGTCCAGCCCTGCCGGGAGGCGTTCCGGATCGGCCACGGCGCCACCCCGGTCATCATGATCGCCGCCGGGACGGGCCTCGCCCCGTTCCGCGGCGCGGTCGCCGACCGTCACCGCGACGTGGCCGCCGGGGCCGGACTCGCCCCGGCGCTGCTCTACTTCGGCTGCGACCTGCCCGACGCCGACTACCTCCACCGCACCGAACTGGAAACCGCCGAACGGGCCGGCGCCGTCAGCCTGCGCCCGGCCTTCAGCGAGGCCCCCGAGGACGGCCGGCGCTTCGTCCAGGACCGCATCGCGGCGGAGGCCGACGAGGTGTGGCAGCTCCTCGCGGCCGGCGCCGAGGTCTACGTGTGCGGCGACGGCGCCCGCATGGCCCCCGGCGTCCGGGAAGCCTTCCGCGCCCTCTACCGGAGCCACACGCCGGGCGGCGCCGACGAGGAGCAGGCGGAGGCCTGGCTGCAGTCCCTGATCGACGCCGGCCGCTACGTCCAGGACGTGTACGCGGCACGCTGAGCCCGGAGCGCCCCGGAGCCCGGAGCGCCGCGGAGTTCGGGAGCGCCGCGGAGTTCGGGAGCGCCGCGGAGTTCGGGAGCGCCGCGGAGTGCGGGAGCGGGAAGTCGGCCGAGTCGACTTCCCGCTCCCGAACCTTCACACGCGAGTCAGTGGCCGGGGCTCCTCCTGCGGGGACACTGCTCAGCCGTCCGCCGCGCGCGCGGCCGTACCGGAGGTCAGCCGCCAGAGCCCGGCCACCTCGTAGTAGACGCCGTTCACCACCTGCAACAGCAGCAGCGTGACCGGCCAGAGCAGCGCGCCGAGGCCGGGCACCAGGTCCACCGGCAGGGTGTAGGCCATCACGACCCGCACGGCGGCGTCGAGCAGCATCGCCACGCCCCAGATCGCCGTCGAGACCCGCCAGATCCGCCGGAAGGCCGGCTCGCGCTCCCACAGCACGTCCCAGGAAGTGCCGTCGGAGCGGAACCTCCCCTCCAGCAGGGGGCGGCCGCCGTGGAAGAGCAGCGGGCGCCTGGCCCTGATCGAGAGCAGGAACCAGAACCCGGCCACGCCGGTCAGCCAGCCGTCCTTGGCCAGCAGGAACCGCGGGCTGCCGCTCATCAGCGCGGCCGCGACGCCGAGCAGCATGGTCCCGGCGACGAAGCCCGCCATGCCCTCCAGGCTGCGGGTGCGCAGCCACTGCACCGCCGTGGTGAGCGCCGGCAGGAAGGCGCCGGCCAGCAGCGCGACGAAGACGCTCACGCCGGCGGCGCGCAGGCCGTAGTACAGCGCGATCGGGACCGCGATGTCCCGGACGACACCGAGCAGCACGCGCCGGCCGCTCGGCCGCGGCGGCGCCCCGGGGGTCGTCACCGCGGCTCGTTGCGTGTGGTCATGACGTCCTCCGTGTGGCGGGTGTCCGGTCATGACGTCCTCCGCGCGGCGATCGCTGCCCGGCTCGACTGCCGCCTGTCACCTGCACAGCTAACTACTTCCGTGCCGGACGACGGCGAAACCCGGGGCCGCGTCCGGGTGCTCAAGGAGCGCTGGGCGTCGGCCGGTCGCTCTGGGTGACGAACCGGTCCAGCAGCTCGTGCAGTTGATGCTGCTGCTCGGGGGTGAAGACCTCCAGGAGGCCGGCCATCGCGTCGCTGAACAGCGCCGACGCTTCCGCCAGGCGGCGCTCGCCCTCCTCGGTGATCAGGATCTCGTACGTGCGGCGGTCGTTCGGGGTGCGCCGGCGGAGCAGCAGGCCGCGGTTCTCCAGGTCGTCGACGATCCGCACCAGGGTCGACTTGTCGATGCCGAGCGCCGTGCCCAGCTCGCGCTGGCTGCGGGCCCCGCCCTCGCGGACGGCGGTGAGGACGCCGGCGTGCTGCAGCTCGATGCCGCTGGGCCGGGCCGACTGGTTGGCCCTGGCGCGGGCGAGCTGGTGGGCGCGGTACATCAGCAGTCCGAGGGCGGCCGGGGCGGAGGGTTGAGGTTCCATGGGGGTGATGCTACCGTCCGAGACGGTCTCATCTGAGACGATCTCAACTCGGAGGCGCAGCATGCGTGTTCTGATCATCGGTGCGGGCCTGGCGGGCCCGTGCCTCGCCCACGGTCTCCGCCGGCACGGTCACGAGGTGCGGCTCTTCGAGCGGGACGCCGCCATCGACGCCCGCTCGCAGGGCTACCGGATCCACATCGGTGGCGACGGGGACGCTGCGCTGCGCACGTGGCTGCCCGCCGAGGCCTATGCGCAGGCCGTCGCCACGGCCTGCGCGGCGACGGGTGGCGTCAGCATGGCCGGACCCGACCTGCGGGACTTCGCCGAGGTCCCGATCCCGCCGGACTCCGCGGGCCTCACCGTCGACCGGCTCACCCTGCGGCGGATCATGCTGCGGGACCTCGCGGACTCGACCCGCTTCGGCGCCGGATTCTCCCGCTACGAACTGCTCGACGACGGCAGCGTCCGCGTCCACCTGACCGACGGCTCCACCGCCGAGGGCGACCTGCTGGTGGCCACGGACGGCGCCAACTCCGCTGTCCGGCGGCAGCTGTTGCCGGACTTCTCGGTGGCCGTGCAGGACAGCCGGCTCATCTACGGGCGCACGCCGATGACGGACGAGGTGCGGGCACTGACGCCGCGGCAGGCCCTCGACGGCTTCCTCGGGGTGGTCGGTGCGGACGGCCGCCGCCTCGCCCTGGCCGCCCAGCAGTTCCGGCGCGACCCGGCCGACTTCGGGCTCCCGGCGGGCGAGGACTACGTCATGTGGGGCATGGTCGCGCCCGCCGCCCGCTACGGGCCGGACGTCGACGGGCTCGGCGCGGCCGAGCTGCTGGCACTCGCCGAGCGGACCATCGACGACTGGCACCCGTCCCTGCGCGCGCTGGTCGGGCTCGGCGACATCCGGTACGTCGTGCCCGCGAGCATCCTGGTCGCCGAGCGTCCGGCGCCGTGGCCGACGGTGCCGGTGACGCTGGTCGGCGACGCGGCCCACCCGATGGCCCCGGCGGGGGTCAGCGCGGGAGTCGCGATCCACGAGGCCGGACTGCTCGCGTCGCGGCTCGTCTCCGGTGTGCCGCTGCTCGACGCCGTGCGGGCGTACGAGGCGGAGATGCTCGACCACGGTTTCGCGGCGGTCGAGAGGTCGACCCGGCGCCAGGCCGGCGACTTCTCGTAGCAGGCCGCCCCCGGTTACTCCGGCGGCCGGTAGGCCGGCCCCGCGGCCTCGATGTGACTCAGGACGGACGCTCCCGCCAAGGAGACCAGCAGGTCGACGACGACCTCCTCACCCTCCCGGCGGCCGCGCTCGGAGATCTCAAGGCCGATCAGCGCCAGGTCACCGGCCTGGGCCCGCAACTCGTACTGCTCGCGGGTCTCCTCGCCGACGTCACCCGTCTCGTCGCGCTCCCAGGCCTCCACCGCGGCCCTGGCCACGGCCCCGGGCAGCCGCACCGTGACCCGGCCGACCTGGGCGCCGACGCGCTCCCCGATCGCTGCCAGCAGCTTCGCGTCTTCCCGGTACCGGACGTACTGCTCGTCATCCACCACGGGGCGAGACTACTCGGACGACGGGGCCCGGCTCGACCGAATTCGGGCGCGGCTAAGCGACCCGCAGGGTGAGCTCGGCGGTGTGGACCTGGCCCGCGGTCTGGAACTGGAGGAAGACGCGCCAGTCGCCCGGCTCGGGGAGCATGGCCTGGAAGGTCAGCGCCGGGCCGCCGTTGTCGCCGGTCACGGCGTTCGCGGGGTGGAGGTGGGCGAGGGCCTGGTCGCCCTCGTGGAAGGCGCTGAGGTGGGCGTAGCTGTCCAGGTAGGGCTGGAGGTCGGTGACCGGGCGGCCGTCCTTCTCGAAGGACGCGGTCAACTGGTAGGCCCCGGCCATGGGCTGGGCGTGGAGCGTGACGGTGTAGCCGTCCACCGTCGTGCGCTCGGCGGGGGCGGGCAGCGGGACGGGGGCGGCCTCGCCGGGGACGGTCACGGTGCGGCTGAGGACGTACTCCGGGCTGTGGGGGCCGGTGTTCGGGATGAAGTCGGCGTACAGGCGCCAGGTACCCGGGGCGAGGGGCGCGAGGTCGGCGGCCCAACTGCCGTCCGGGGCCTGCTCCGGGTGGAGGTGCTGGAAGCCGGTGAGGTCGGTGCGGATCGCGTAGAAGTGCAGCCGCTTCGTCTGGTGGACGGTGAGGTCGGTGACCGGCGCGCCGTCGGGCCCGGTGATCGTGAAGCGGACGGGCGTCGTGGTGGTCTCCAGCGCGAGCCGGTACCCGTCCTGCTCCGAGGCGAGGCCGCGGGCGGGCGCGGCGGCCTGCGCGACCGCCGGAGCCGGTGCCGTGCCGGTCATCCCCGGCATCCCGGCCATTCCGTCGGCCATCGCGGGCGCGGGCGCTGCCGCGGCGGGCTGCGGGCTCCGCGGGACGGAGAAGGCCATGCCGAGCACGAGCAGCGTCGGCACGCAGGACGCGAGCAGCCAGCCTCGGGAGAACGGACGGGCGGCGGCAGCGGTCATCGGCGGGTCCTTCGGGGCGCAGGCGTTTTCGGTCTTCTCGAACAGGAGACCCCCGGCGGGGCCCGGGATCACACAAAATGCGCGACCTGAACGCGTGGTCGGGAGGCCCGCCCGACCCTGGCATGATCGGAGGCATGCACGAACGAGTCATCGCAGCCTGTGACGGAGCTGCCAAGGGGAACCCCGGCCCGGCGGGCTGGGCGTACGTCGTCGCGGACGCCGCCGGGGCGCCGCAGCGCTGGCAGTCCGGCGCGCTCGGGCACAGCACCAACAACATCGGCGAGCTGACGGCCCTGCGCGAGCTCCTCGCCTCGACCGACGCCGCCGCGCCGCTGGAGGTGCGCCTCGACAGCACCTACACCCGGGACGCGGTCACCAAGTGGCTCGTCGGCTGGAAGCGCAACGGCTGGAAGACGGCCGCCGGGAAGCCGGTCGCCAACCGCGAGCTGATCCAGGAGATCGACGCGCTGCTCGCGGGCCGGGACGTCGCCTTCGTGTACGTCCCCGCCCACCAGGTGGACGGCGACCCGCTGAACGCCATCGCCGACAAGGCCGCCAGCGACGCCGCCCGCACCCAGCAGGGCGCCGCCGGCACGGCCGCCGACCTCCCGGTGCCGGACCCGGTCGCGGCGTCCGCGCGCCCGGCGAAGGCCGCCTCCAAGGCCACGAAGACCGCCGCCAAGAAGACCTCCTCCTCGGGCACCGCCCGGACCCTCGCCGCCCGCTACCCCGGCACCTGCCCCTGCACGCGCCCGTACGCCAAGGGCGACAAGATCACCAAGGTCGGCAGCAGCTGGGGCCACCCGGAGTGCGCGGCGGCCCACGCCTGAGGGCACGCCGAGCGGACTTCTTACACGCCTCTGCCGTTTCCCTTACGAACGTCCGACGTGCCACGGGCACGCTGGCGGCAGGCCACCCGGACCCCGGGACCACCCCCGCCACCAGCGAAGATGACACCATGACAGACACCACCGCGGCCCGCCGCACCGTCCTCGTCGTCGAGGACGACCCGGGCGTGCGCAACACCCTCGACCAGCTGCTCCGCTTCGAGGGCTACGAGGTCCTGACGACCGCGGACGGCCAGGAGGCCCTCGAACTCCTCGACCGGCGGCGCCCGGACCTCGCGGTGGTGGACGTCGTCATGCCCCGCCTCGACGGCCTCGCCCTGTGCCGCATGCTGCGCCGCCGCGGCGACCGGCTGCCCGTCCTCGTCCTCACCGCCCGCCACCAGCTCGGCGACCGCGTCGCCGGGCTGGACGCGGGCGCCGACGACTACCTCGCCAAGCCCTTCGCCGTCGAGGAACTCCTCGCCCGCATACGCGCCCTGCTGCGCCGCGCCGCACCCCTCGACGAGACCGGCCCGCTGCTCTTCGACGGGATCGCCCTCGACGCCGCCGCCCGCCGGGCACAGCGCGGGGACCGTCCGCTCGACCTCACCAAGACCGAGTTCGACCTGCTCGAACTCCTGCTGCGCAACCAGGGGTCGGTGCTCACCCGCCCGCAGATCTACGAGCGCATCTGGGGCTACGACTTCGACACCGACTCGCGCTCCCTGGACGTCTACATCGGCTACCTGCGCCGCAAGACGGAGGAGGGCGGCGAGCCCCGGGTGATCCACACCGTCCGCAACGTCGGCTACACCCTGCGGTCCGCCTGATGCTGCGCGCGCGGATCACCGCCGTCGTCATCGCCGCCGCCCTGTTCGCGATCGGGGTGTCCGTCACCGCTTCCTACCGGGGCGTCCGGGACCTCGTCGCCGACCAGTTCGACCGCAGCCTCAACGACCGGGCCGACGCCGTCGCCGTCATCCTCGACGCCTCGCGCCGCCCGGACCCGCGGCCCGACACCACCGAACAGCTCGTCCTCGCCGACGGGACGGTCGAGTTGCTGACGGCCGGCCGCGCGCCGCTGCCCGTCCCGCCGGGCGCGCTGGACGTGGCCAGGAGCGGGCAGGGCACCCGCGAGGAGGACGTCACCGTCGACGGGACGTCGTACGGCCTCCTCACCAAGGCCCGGCCGGGCGGCGGAGCGCTGATGGTCGGGCAGGCCTACGCGGACGTCGAGCGCGTCGACCACGAGTTCCTGGCCCGGATCACCTGGACCACCGCCGCAGCCACCGCCCTGTCGGCGCTGCTCAGCTGGCTCATCCTCAGCCGCATCCTCGGCCCCGTCCGCCGCCTGGCGCGCGCCGCCGAACACATCACCACCACCCGCGACCTCACCACCGCGCTCCCGCCCGCCGGGCGCGACGAGGTCGGCCGGCTGACCCGCGCGTTCGAGGCGATGGTCGGCGCCCTGCGCCGCTCGCGCGAGCAGCAGCAGCGCCTCGTCCAGGACGCCAGCCACGAACTGCGCACCCCGCTCACCTCCGTCCGGGGCTGCGCCGAGCTGCTGCAGCGGGCGCGGGGCCGGCTCGACCCGAAGGACGAGGAGCAGATCCTCGGCACGCTGGTGACCGAGACCGTCGCCCTCGACGACCTCGTCCGCGAGCTCGTCGAACTCGCCACCGACGCGCACACCGAGGAGGAGCCGGCGGCCGTCGACCTGGCCGAGACGGCGGAGGAGAGCGCCCAGCGTCACCGGCAGCGGACGGGGCGCGCGATCACCGTGACCACCGCCGGCCCGGAGCCCGTGCCGGTGCTGGCCCGGCCGCGGGCCGTCCAGCGCTGCATCGACAACCTGATCGGCAACGCCGTCAAGTTCAGTCCGGACGGCAGCCCGATCGAGGTACGGATCGACGGGCGGCGGCTCGCCGTGCGCGACCGGGGGCCGGGGATCGACCCGGGGGAGCGGGACGCCGTGTTCGACCGCTTCTACCGGGGAGCGGGCCAGCAGTCCGCGCCCGGATCGGGGCTGGGCCTCGCGATCGTGCACGACCTCATCGCCGCCGACGGGGGCACGGTCTTCGCGGGGACGTCCGCCGAGGGCGGGGCGGAGGTCGGCTTCGAGCTGCCGCCGTGCGGAGTGAAGCCGTACGGGGTGAAGCCGTACGGAGCGAAGGTGCCGCGGCCCTCGCGGGAAGGGTGCTCCCGGGGCCGCTGAGCCGGGTTCCGGAACGGGCGCGGGGGGGGGGGGGGGGTGTAGGCGCAGAACAACCACCCCCGCGCCCCCCCCCCCCCCCCCCCCCCCGCGGGGTGAACCC
>NZ_JBHWGV010000002.1:43115-50507 GCF_042732955.1 Kitasatospora sp. NPDC059747
GTGGGAAGTCGATCACGCCGACTTCCCACTCCGAGGCCTCCCGCCGCCCCGCGCCCACGTGGGATGATCACCGGCATGCGGGGGAGGACACCGAGGCAGCGGGTGCACCGGCGACGCCTGCGGTGGTGGCAGCGGCGGAGCCACGGCACGTGGTGGACGATCGGCCTCACGGCCGTGCTGGGCGTCGGCATGCTGGCCTCCGTCGTCCGGATGGAACGGCAGTACGTCTCCCTCGAACGGCACGGCGTGCACACCACCGCCACCATCGCCGAGATGCGCACGGAGAAGCGCTCCACCGGCTACCTGATCCACTTCGCCCCGGCCCCGCGGGCCCCGGCCGACATCTGGACGAGGACCGTCAGCGGCGGGGTCGGCGGCACGGTCGCCGTGGTCTACGACCCGGCCGACCCCGGCCAGGTGATGGGCACCGACACCCTCGGCTGGGCGGAACTGCTCGTACCCGGGCTCCTCGGCACCGGCGGCGCGTTCTGCCTGGTCGTCATGTGGGCTGCGGCGCACGACCGTTCGGACCAGTGCCACCGTTGCAGGGGCTGATCGGCGAGCCCTTCCGTCTGTCCGAAAGTCGTCGGCACCCCGGGCCGCAGGCGCGTGCGGTCATGCCCTGGTCAGCCGCCCCCGTTAGTCTGCCCACCGCACCGCACCGTGCGGTGCCGAGGAGGGGGGACCCATGTCCATCAAGGCCTTGGCCGCGGCGCGCACCTGCGTCGCACTGGCCGCCGCCGGAGCGGTCCTGGCGTTGACGAGCGGCGCCGCGGAGGCGGCCGGGCCGGTGTCCGGAGCGGAGGCGGTGATCGCGGTCGGCAACGAGGTGGCCGCCCCGGTGGTGAGCCCGGACGGCGCGACCGCGTACGTCGTGACCGCGACCGCGCAGGGTGGCCTCGTCCTGAAGACCGTCGACACCCGCACCGGCGCCACCGCCGGCGGGCTCGCGCTCGGGCCCAACCGCTGGATGGTGTTCACCGCGCTCAGCGCGGACGGCTCCAGGCTGTACGTGCTCGACTACCTCACCCTGAGCGTGATCGACGTCCGGTCGATGTCCCTGCTCGGCACGACCGTGCTCCCCGACCAGCCGCGCCCGTCCGGCGGGAGCGTCGGCTGGCCCGCCGGGATCGCGCTGAGCCCGGACGGGGCCACCCTGTACGTGTCGCAGTCCGGCGCGCAGACGGTCGGCCACCTCGGGAACGGCCGCGTGCTCTCCTTCGCCACCGCGCAGCGGGCGTTCACGTCGGCCGTCGAGTACCCCGCCTCGATCCCCGGCAACGTGGTCGTCCGCCCCGGCGGACACGACCTGTACGTCGGCAGCGAGGCGGGCGTCGTCCACCTCGACCTCACCGGCGCCGCGCCGGCCGTGACGCGCGTCGTCCCGGGCACCGCCGCGGGCCACGACTCGCAGCTGGCCTTCAGCCCGGACGGCACCCGCCTGTTCGCCGTCAACGGCGCCAACGGCGGCGCGGGCGACGAGATCGACCCGGTCACGGACACCGTCACCGCCCGATACACGCTCACCACCACCAGCGTCGACTTCCGCTACCCGCAGGTGAGTCCGGACGGCACGCGGCTCTACGTCGTCGACGACACCATCGAGGGCGCAGGCCCGTCGGTGTACGTCCTCGACACGACGACCGACACGGTCGCCCAGGGCGAGGCCCAGGCGCTCAACGAGGAACGCGTCAACGGCTTCGCGGTCGGCCCGGACGGGCACACGCTGTACGCCGGCGGGACGGTCGCCTCGACGGCGAGCCTGCAGATCGTCGCGCTGCAGTAGGGCTCGCCCAGGTGTGGGGCTGTCGGCCGGGCGCGCTATGTTGCGTCGCATGACAGCCGCTCACATGCCCATCGCCGAGTTCCTCGACGGGGACGAGGTCGTCGCGGGGGAGCACCTCGCCGGCGACCTCGCCTTCTGGTTCGCCCACTTCGTGATCTCCTTCGGCGTGGAGGACGAGACGGCCGTGGAGTACGGGGTCGACGCGGACGCCCACGAGGCGATGATCGCGCGCCTCGGCGACGCCGAGGCACCCGGCACCGCGCTGCGCGTGCCCTTCGACGGCGGGCACTCGGCGTACGTCGTCTGGCAGAACTGGGAGGACGAGAGCACCGTCGACTACCTCGTCCACCACCCCGCGTGGGGCCGCCTCGGCTTCCTCGCCCAGGACGGCCCGCACGGCTCCGGCCCCGGCCTGTCCTGGCCGGAGCTGGTGAAGCTGGCCGGCAGCGCGCAGGACGGCGCCGACGGCCTGGCCGACCCGGCCCGCCGCCTCCTGCTCCTGCTCCCGGCCCTCGGCGACGCGGAGACTCCGGCCGAGGCGCGGGGCGTCGTGGCGAACGCACTCGCCGACGTGGGGTTCCCGGCCGAGGCGGTGGACGAACTGGCCGGCCACCTACTGGGCGACCCGGGCAGCGCCCACCAGCCGGCGTGGAGCGTCCGCGAGGGCAGCCCGATCCCGGTCTGCTCGTCCGACTACAGCCCGCGCCGGGTCCCGCTGGCCCTCGGCATCACGCCCGAGCAGGCCAAGGCCCTGGCGGCCGCGCTGGGTTGTTGATCTTCCGCGTTTCGGGCGAAAGTCCGCCGGCGCCGGTCTGCATCCGAACGTCGGGCAGGTAGACATGCCCGGCATGGAGCGAAGCACGAGAGGGCGGTTCCCGGCGTTCGCCTTGGCCGCACTGCTGGTGATCGGGCCGGCCGGTCCGGCCACCGCGACGCCCGACGGGTCCCGGGTGGCGCGCGGCGTGACGTACCGCCTGCTGGAGGTGCCGACGGGCCGTGGGCCCGCCCGGCTCCACGTGGTGACCGTCGACCTCGACCGGCCGGGGGTGTCGGTCGGCCTGCTGTACCCAGGCGCGGTGGCCGCGCGGGAGCCGCTCACCCGGCTGGCCGGGGAGCGCGGCGCGGTGGCGGCCGTGAACGGCGACTTCTTCAACATCAGCGAGGAACAGCACCCTGGCGTCCCGGCCACCGGCGCGCCGGTCGGCCCGGAGGTGGCGCAGGGCCGGCCGCTCACGGGGGCCGTACCCACCGCGCAGCGCTTCGGCTGGATGCTGCCGCCGGGCGGGACGGTCGAGGACGTCCTGGCGGGCGGCTTCGACGGCCGCCTCCGGCTCGGGCGTCTCCACCTGCGCGGCACGGTGGACAGCCCGCGGGGGACGGTCCCGCTGCGCGGCCTGAACCAGTACGCCATCGCGGAGGACGGCATCGGCGCCTTCACCCCCGAGTGGGGCGACACCTCCCGCGCCCGCGCCGTCTGCGGCACGGACCTCCACCGCGCCGCGCCGTGCAGCAGCGAGACGTACGAGGTGACCGTGCGGCACGGCCGGGTGGTCTCCGAGCAGCCGGAGCCGGGCAGCGGCCGGGTGCCCGACGACGCGGTGGTCCTGCTCGGCCGCGAGGCCGGCGCCCGCCACCTGCGCGGCCTGCGGGAGGGCGACCGGGTCCGGGTCGACTACCGCCTGGCCGACCGGGACGGCCTCCCGCCGCGCTGGGCCCTCGGCGCCTCGCCGATCCTGCTCGACGGCCGACCGCTCACCGGACAGGACGCGAGCCGGCGCGAACCACGCGCCGCAGCCGCCCTGACCGGGGGCGGCCACACCCTGCTGCTGGTCGCCACGGACGGCCGCAGCGACGACGCCCCGGGCCTGACGATGCGTGAACTGGCCGACACCCTCAAGGACCTGGGCGCCACCACCGCCGTCCAGCTGGACGGCGGCAGCTCCGCCACGATGGTCACCCGAGACCCGTCCACCGGCCGCCCCGCGGTGCGCAACCAGTTGGACGGCGGCGAGCGCCCGATTGCGAACGGCATCGGCGTCTTCGTGCGGTGACCCGGCCGGTCACTCCGCCGTGGGCAGGAGGTACACACGTAGGCGGCGGCGAGAAAGGTCGTAGAAGAAAAAAGTGTTATCCGCCGGGCCGCACGGGGTCTCCGAGGCGTGGGACCGAACGCGGCCCGCGCCGCGGCTGGAGGGTCTGCGGCGAGGGTGCGGGGATTTGCAAGATGGGGCTGCCCCGAACGCGTCCGGTCCCACCGTGCGGACGGTTCTCCCCTTCCGACCCGCACGCCCCGGCGGTCCGTTCGCATCCCCCCACACAAGCAACGGACCGCCGGGCCCGACGTGACCGTCGACCGGGCCGGCGTCCGTTCAGGAGGGCTCGGCCTCGCCGAGGCGTTCGCGTACTCGGCGGATGCGGGCCCGGGCGCGCTCCTCGGCGTCGGTGCCCTTGTGGACGCGCCACTCCAGTACGCCGATCACGTCCTTGCCGAGGGGGAGGTCGGGCGACTTCCTCCACCTCTTGGGGCGGTGGCGGTGCAGCTCACGATCGATCGTGTCCGTACCCGCTTCCTCGGTCGCGTCGGTCCCGGTGGACGCGGCCAGGGCCAGGTGCTCACGGCGTCGGTTGGCGCTGTTGACCGCCCGCTTGTTCCTGCGGATGTTCCTGCGTGAACTCTTGTCGTTCTCGCCGTAGTTGTTGCGTCCGTCCTTGAGGTAGCTCAGCAGCTTCTTCTGCTGAGGCGACTTGCGCTCCATGACCGGCCCCCGTTCGTCCGCCGTCCGCCCACCGTTCCGGTCAGGCTAGTCGGGCCGGTCGGCCGGGGGCCAACGGATTGCCGGTGCCCGCGACCTGCGCGTCCTGTCCGTCCGTATTCCCACTACGCGCGTCGAACTGCGGGAACCTCTTCCGGTCCGGTTCACGTCATGGTCATCGGAGAGCTTGCAACCGGCAGTCGGGGGGAGTGGTCGTTGATGGACATCAAGGCGCGCGTGGGGAGTATGGGCAACCGGTCGCGGGTGACCCTCGCGGTAGGGGCCGTCGCCGTGGTGGCGGCGGCCTGGGCGGTTCCGACGGTGACCGGGTCGCTCCACTCCCCTCAGCAGAACGTCGCCCGGGAGCAGGGCGGCGGCGCCACCACCGACGGCCACAACAGTGACGGCAGCGCCCAGGGCGGCGACGGCGGTACGCAGCAGCAGAGCGGGATATCCGACGGCATAGCCCACGCCTCCGAGGCGGGCGGCAACGCCGTCAACATCACCATCGACGACGGCCCCGACCCCGTGTGGACCCCGAAGGTCCTCGACGTGCTCAAGCGGCACGGCGTGAAGGCGACGTTCTGCATGATCGGACCGCAGGCCAAGGCCCACCCCGACCTGGTCAAGGAGGTGGTCGCGGCAGGCCACCGGCTGTGCGACCACACCGTGGACCACGACACCTCCATGGACAAGAAGCCCGTCGCGTACCAGCAGAAGGAGATCCTGGACGCGAAGAAGATGATCGAGGACGCCGCCGGCGGCGGTGCCCAGGTGCTGTACTACCGGGCCCCCGGCGGTGCGTTCACGCCCGACAGCCGGCGCATCGCCGCCGCGAACGGGATGCGTCCGCTCGGCTGGAACATCGACTCCAAGGACTTCGACAAGCCCGGCACCGCCGCCATCGTCGGCACGGTCAAGAAGGAGATCGGCAACGGTCCGACCCTCCTGTTCCACGACGGCGGCGGCGACCGCCAGCAGACCGTCGAGGCCCTCGACCAGGTGCTCACCTGGCTGAAGGCCCAGGGCCGCGCGACCGGCTTCCCGGTCCGGACGACCCCGTGACGCGCCGTCCGGCGGCGAACGGCTGACGGCCACCGGGGGGAGCGGGCGGAGGGGATCACCGGGCGGGGGCGACGGGACGAAAGGGGTGCGTCCTCCTTATTGACGCCCCGTCTAACCCGTCGGTAACTTCGAGGACATGCCAACGAAACCCCGTCCCACCGGGGGAGTTGAGCGAGCCGCAGTTCGTGCCGTCCCCACGCCACCCCCCGGGGTGCGGCACGATACCCCCCACCGAAGGAGCACCCCCATGCCGCTCCGTGCTGCCGCGTCCCGCGTGTCCGCCGTCGCCGTTGCCGCCGCCGCAGGGTTCGCCCTCGTCGCGGCCAGTCCGGCGGCCGCCGAGGGCCCGGTGAGCTACATAGCCCTCGGCGACAGTTACAGCGCCGCCTCCGGCAACTTCCCGCTCGACCCCACCGCACCGCTGCTGTGCGCCCGTTCGACGAAGAACTACGCGCACCTCATCGCCGCGCGCACCGGCGCCCGCCTCACGGACGTCAGCTGCGGCGGCGCCCAGACGAAGGACTTCGCCGGGGGCCAGTACCCGGGCGTCGCGCCCCAGCTCGCCGCCGTCGGCGCGAACACCGACGTCGTCACGCTGACGATCGGCGGCAACGACAACAGCACCTTCATCAGCTCGATCCTCGCCTGCGGCAGCCTCGGCGTGCTCACCGCCGGCTTCGGCAGCCCGTGCAAGGACGCGTACGGCGACAGCTTCAACCGGACGATCGACACCAAGACGGGCCCGGCCGTCGAGGCCGCGCTGCGCGCCGTGAAGAACAAGGCGCCGCACGCGCGCGTCGCGATCCTCGGCTACCCGTGGATCGTCCCGGCGACGGCGGACCCGTCCTGCTACCCGAAGATGCCGCTCGCCTCGGGCGACGTCCCGTACCTGCGCGACCTCCAGACCCACCTGAACCAGGCCGTCAAGAAGGCGGCTGCCGCGACCGGGGCCACCTACGTCGACATGAGCGCCGTGTCGAACGGCCACGACGCCTGCGCGCCGGTCGGCACGCGGTGGATCGAGCCGCTGTTCTTCAGCACGAGCCTCGCGCTCGTCCACCCCAACCCGCTGGGCGAGTCGAAGATGGCGGACCAGGCGATGGCCGCCCTCCACCTGGGCTGAGCGCCCCTGCGGCCGGGCGCCTCCACCGCCGGGCGCCTACGAGTGAGCGCCCACCACCAGCCACCGCGCCGGCAGCTCGATCGGGCTGCCGTCCGCGGCGGACTCCGTGAGGGACAGCGGCATGTCGCCGGATGCGAGGACGGCGAGCCCGGCGGCGCGGAAGAGTTCGGCGAAGGTCCCGTCGGCGACCTCGGCGGGCGCGAGCCCGTGCGCGAAGACGGGCCGCAGCTTCGGCGGCGGCCCCTCCGGGCGCTGGGCGAGGCCCATGAGGACGGGCTTCGCCGCCTCGGACAGCTCGACGACGAAGGCCCGGCCGCGCCGCCCGGCCAGCGTCGCGACGGCCTCGGCGACCGGTCGGCGGTCGGCCGGCTCGCTCTGGTGGATCACGCCGCGCACGTAGACGTTGGCATCGCCGAGGCGCTCGTGCAGGTCCTGGACCGCAGCGCCGTCCGTCGCGTCCAGCTGGGCGTACTCGGCGCGCCCGTCCGGGTCCTGGCGGCGGGCGAGGCCGACGGCGGAGGGGGAGAGGTCGAGCCCGAGGGCGCGCGGGAAGTGCCCGGCGAGGTAGCGGGTCTGGGTGCCGTTGCCGCAGCCGAGGTGGCGGGGGGGGGGCGGCCGCGCGGGCCGACCCCCACACCCGCCGCGCGCCCCCCCCCCGCCCCCCC
>NZ_JBHWGV010000002.1:50517-71411 GCF_042732955.1 Kitasatospora sp. NPDC059747
GGGGGGGTCGGGGGGGGGGGGGGTCGGGGTGGGGGCTGCGGGGCCCGGCGGGGGAGGCGCGGGGCGGCCCGGGGGCGGCCGGGACGTGCGGTTCGAACAGCGCGACGTGGCGGGCGGCCGTGCGGGAGGCGTCCGCGTCCCAGATGACGCCGCCCGGCTCGTCGGGTGCCTCCTGCCAGAAGCCCTCCCAGGCGTTCCGGTACCGGGTCGTGACGCTCATGCAGGGGAACCTTCCGTTGCGGACGGCGGGGCGTTCAGGCGCGGGGGCCGAGGGAGAGGAGCTTCGTGCGGGTCGTGCCGTCGGGGGTGTCGTAGGTGACGGTCTCGCCGGCGTGGCAGCCGAGGAGGGCGCGGCCGAGCGGGCTGTCGGCGGTGATCAGGGCCTCGTCCAGGTCCTCGGCCAGTTCGCCGAGGTGGAAGGTCGCCTCCTCGCCGTCCGAGAACCGCACGGTCACCGTGCTGCCGACCCCGACGGCGTCGGTGGACGGCGGGCCGGCCACGGCGGCCTCGCGGATGCGGGCCTCGATCTCGGCTATCCGGCGGTCGATGCGGGTGACGTCGTCGGCCCGCTGCAGTTCGTCGGCCTCGTCGGCGCGGTCCCCGGTCGGCTCGCCCTCCCGGAGGGTCCCGGCGACGGCGTCCCGGGTGACGCGCAGCTCGGTGAGTTCGCGGTGGAGGGCGCGGAGGGCGTCGGCGCTGATGGGCTCGGGTCCGTCGGTCATGACGTGCTCCCGTGGGTGCTGGGTGGGTGCTGGTCGGACGGGACGGGACGTACGCGCACGCTTCCATTAGCTCATCGGGCACCGACGGGGGCAACTCCGCTTGCGTTCCGCCGCGCGGTGTGGTTGGCGCTGTGGTTACGCGTGCAGGCCGCCGAGGAGCGCGGCGAGGTAACGGTGGGCGGTGCCGAGGCGGTTGGAGCGTGCGGAGGCGGGGGCGGTCGTGTGGTGGACGTCGACCGCGTGGGCGACGCCGCACATGAGCGGAACGAGGTCGGCGGCGGTCACGTCGCGGCGGACGACCCCGGCCTCGTGGGCGCGGTGCAGGAGCGCGGTGCCGGCCGCGAACAGCGCCGCCTTGAGCTCGGTCGTGCGCGGCAGGGCGTCCGTCGCGGCGGCGGTGACCGGGGTGAGGGAGGCGTCGGTGACCTGGGCCTCGACGGTGCGGTACAGGAAGCCTTCCAGTGCCGACCAGGCGTCCGCGTCCGTGTCCGCAGCCGCAAGGGCCTGCTCGCCGTGGGCGACCAGGCCCTCCAAGCACGGCGCGGCGACGGTCTCCAGCAGCGCCTCGGGGGTGGCGAAGTGCCGGTAGACGGTGCCGACGCCGAGCCCGGCCCTGCGCGCGATGTCGTTGAGGTGGAGCGGCTCGCCCCGGTCGACGAGGCCGCGGGCGACGGCGACGATCTGCTCCCAGTTGCGGGCGGCGTCCTTGCGCAGCGGCGGCGGCGTCGTCGGAGTTGGGCGCGGGGTCGGCATCCGGCCATCCTAACCGGATGGGTGATCCGGAATGCCCCGGGTGGTCAGGGCTGCTCGAGCGGGGCGTGCAGCTCACTGAGCCGGCGCACGGCGGCCGCGACGCGCGGGTCGGTCGCGGCGCGGAAGGCTGTCACCGGACGGCCGCCGGCACCGATGACGACCCCGGTCCGGCCGGCCGGTCCTTCAGCCGTGGCGGCGACGATCGACGGTCGCGCGGCGGCGGACGCGGGCCCGGACGTCGAGCGCTCGAACTTCCGCCGCACCAGCGGCCAGAGCAGCCGGAGCGCGGGCGAGACGATCCGCGGATCGGTGAGCGTGCCGTCCGTCATGTCCGTCGCCGCGCCCCCGGGGTCGGCGGCGAGGACGGACACGCCCGTGCCGTCCAGCCGCGCGGCCAGGTCGAGCGTGTACGCGAGGTTGGCGAGCTTGGCCCGGCCGTACCAGTGGAACCCGTAGTACCCGCCCGGCGGTTCGGCGGCCTCGAACGTGCGCTTGGCGACCCCGACCGCGGCCGACGTCACGTTGACGATCCGGCTCGGCGCGCCGGCCGTGAGCGTGGGCAGGAGGAGCTCCGTCAGCAGGTACGGCGAGAGGTGGTTGACGACGAAGGACGCCTCGACGCCGTCCAGGAGGCGGCGTTCGGGGAACATCGCCCCGATGTTGTTGACCAGTACGGCGAGCGGCTCGCCCGAGGCGGCGTGGTCGGCGGCGATCCGCTCGGCGAGCGCCCGCACCTGGGCGAGCGAGGCGAGGTCGGCGGCGATGAAGCGGGCGGGGTGCGCCGGGCCCGTCGCGTCGATCCGCTCGACCGCCCGGACCCCGCGGTCGGCGCTGCGCCCGACCACGGTGACCGCGTAGCCGGCCGAGGCCAGGCCGAGTGCCGTCTCCAGGCCGATCCCGCCCGTTCCGGCCGTGACGACCGCCGTCTTCCTCATGGTGCCCCTCCGTGAGCTGTTCGGATGGCCATGTGGATAGTCCATCCGTTTCGTGGGCCCGACGGTAGCACAAGTGGATTGCCTATCCGCTTCTCGGCTTCAGTGCGCAACCGGCGGGAAATCGGGCTGCCGCTGCCGGGGCGGCCGCGTAGTCTGCGCGGTTGTGGACGAGAAGCGCAGTGCTCGGCAACTCCGGCCGATCGCCGAGGTGGTGGGGACCGCAGACCTGCACGACCGGCTCGTGGCAGCGGTCCTGGCCGAGGACGCCGAAGAGGTGTGGTCCTGCGTGCGGGTCGGCGCCGAACCGGATGCGCCCGGCCCTGACGGCCTCCCGCTGCTCTGTACCGCCGTCGCCGGCCACGACAGCGAGAGCGCCAGGTGGCTGGTCGACTACGGCGCCGACCCCGACCGCGTCCTTCCCGACGGCACGACCCCGCTCCTCCGCGCCGTCGACTCCGGCTCCCCGGCCATGGTCGGCACCCTGACCGGCAAGGACCCGGCGATCCGGATCGCCCCGGCCGAGCAGGAGCGGCTCCTCGGCCTCGCGCGGAACTGGTGCACGGTGGGAGCGGTCGAGACGCTGCGCCGCCGCACGGGTGCCCGGGGCCCGGCCGTCCGGCGGACGGTCACGGAGCAGTTCGTCGACCTCGACGAGGTCTCGCTCGGCGGGCTCACCGTCCGCGAGGGCCACAGCGGCGTACTCACCGGACTGGAGCGGGCGTTGGGCATCCTGACGCCGGCGGCCGAGCTGGTCGCGCGCGCCGTCGCGTACCCGGCCGAACTGCACGCGAACTGGTCGGCCGCGAGCTTCACCCTCGGCGGGCGGAGGAGCCCGCAGGCGTGGTCCGAGCTCGCGGCCCTGCGCCACCACCCCGATCCCGTCCACCGCCGCTTCCTCGCCGACGTGTTGGGAAGCCGGGAGACCTCGCTGGTCTTCGGGGAGCGCCCGGACGTCACCCCGGACGCCGACTTCCTGGTCGCCTGGGCACTCGACGAGCCGGACGGTGAGGTGCTCTGCCGGATCCTGGAGGTCATCGCGGAGAAGGACCACCCCGACGTGCGGTCCGTCGGGCTCCGCTACGTCGCGCACCCGCACCCGGGCGTGCGGTACGAGGTGGTGAGCTGCCTGCTCCCGTGGGAGGCGCCGCTCGGCGCGGCCACCACCGCCGCCCTGGTGGCCCTGTCGCGCGACCCCGTCTTCACGGTCCGGGCCGGCGTCGCCTGGAAGCTCAACTCCCACGGGCGTGAACTCGCCCCCGCCTTCCGCGACGTCCTGCTCGCGCTCCTCCAGGACGCCGACGTCGTCGTCCGCAACCGCGCCGCCGCGTCCCTCGCCGGATCCGAGGACTGTGCACCCGCCGTCATGGACGCCCTCCTCGCACTGCTGGACGAGGAGGACCGGGACCTGCGCCTGGAGGCCGCCTACGGCCTCGCCGTCCGCGACCACCCGCGCACGGAGGAGGCGTACGAACGCGTCGGCCCCGGCCCGTACGTCGAGCACGATCACAGGCCGGACGCCCTCTGGCGCTACCGGACGCGCAACCGGAGCGAGGAGGGCTGACCGTCAGTGGGAAGGGCCGTCAGCGGGAAGGGCCGGACCCGTCCGGGCGGAGCGACTCGATCCAGGACGTGAAGTCCGGGGACTCGACCTCGAAGTCCTCGGGACCGAGATCGCCGAGGTCCGACGAGAACACGGCGGAGGCCGGATCGCCGGCGCGCACGAGGAAGCCGCGGCCGCCGCTGTCGTCGCCGATCAGGACGAACCCCGGCGCGTACCGGGCGACTTCGTACGTGGCGTTGCGCTCGCCGACGCACCCGGCCGAGTACACGGTCACCCCGCTGTCCGTCATGAGGCCGTCGGCCACGCGCCACAGCGCCACCAGTGCAGCCGGAAGGCCGGCCCCGGCACCCGGCTCCGTCATGTCGCCGTCCCTCCGTCTCCTCGCCGAACGGGAACGGACACTGCCACCAGGCCGGCTCCGGGGCAAGCCGATCCGGGGGCGTCGCACGAGCAGCCGCCTGGCCGACGCCGCGCCGCGCCCGGCTCCCGTAGGGTGCGTACCTTCGTTTTGATGGAGGGGCGGGGTCGGACGTGACACCCAAGGCAGGGGCGCGTGAGCGGTTGGCCGGTGCGGCGCGGGCCGCGCTGGGCGGCGGGCGGCGGTTGGCGGCGGTCGAGCGGGTCGCGGGCGGCAGCAAGAAGGGCGTGTACCGCCTGTTCATGGACGACGATTCGATGGCGATCGCCTACGTGTGGGAGGCCGACGAGAACTACTGGCCCGCCGCCGAGGGCGACGACGACCTCACCGACCCGTTCTCGCCCGGCCTGGGGCTCGGCCTGTTCGAGGCGGCGCACGCGCGGCTGGAGGGCCTCGGCGTCCGCGTGCCGGCCGTCCGGTTCGTCGACCGCGACCGCGTTCACTCCCCGGCCGACCTGGCGATCGTCGAGGACCTCGGCGGCGAGAGCCTGGAGGCGCTGCTCGCGCGCGACCCGCGCGCCGCCGCACCGGTCATGGCCCGGCTCGGGGAGGCGCTGGAGGAGATGGGACGTCACCGCGCGGCCGCGTACGGCAAGGTGGCCGTCGTCGACGGCGGAGGGACGTCGCGAGGTTCGTCGTGCGAGGCCGTCGTGCTGGAGAGGGCGCGGCGGGACCTCGCCGAGGCGGCGTCGCGGGATCCCCGGATCGCGGAGGCCGCCGGCCGGCTGGACGAGCGTTTGCTGAGCCTGGCGGCGGCGGTGCGTCCGCGCGCGGAGTACGCGGTCGTGCACGGTGAACTGGGGCCCGACCACGTGCTGGTGGACGCGGCCGGGCAGCCCGTGCTGATCGACATCGAGGGCGCGATGTACTTCGACGTCGAGTGGGAGCACGTCTTCCTGCGGATCCGCCTGCACGACGCCTACGGCCCGCTGGCGGCACCGGGGCTGGACGAAGACCGGCTGGCCCTCTACGCCTTGGCGCAGCGCCTCTCCCTGACGGCCGGGCCGTTGCGCCTGCTCGACGGGGACTTCCCCGCGCGGGAGGCCATGGCGGCGATCGCCGAGCACAACCTGGTGCGGACGCTCACAGAGTGGTGAACGGCCGGTGGTCGGCCAGCGCCAGTCGGCGGATGAACGCGGCGGCGCGGACGAGGAGCCTTGCGGGCAGGCGCCGCAGGGGCGAACGGCCGGTTCCGTAGGCGGCCGGCCAGAGGGAGGGGATTCGCTGCATGCGCCCAGGATGGGTTCGGCGGGCCGGGCCGTAGGGGATCGTGGACGATCCTGGATGCGGGAGCACGGGCTCTTCGCGCGGATGCCGGCGGCGGTTATCTTGGAACCCGCATTCCAGGTGAGCGAGGTGGCGACGTGCCGGACATCAAGCACTTCGATCCGGACGCGGCGCTGGCGACCGTCGAGCGGCTGTTCTGGGAGCGGGGCCTGGCCGCGACCGGGATCCAGGACATCGTGACCGCGACCGGGCTCAGCCGGTCGAGCCTGTACGCCACGTTCGGGGGCAAGCGCGAGCTCTACCTGGCGGCCCTGCGGCACTACCGGGTGCGGCGCTCCCTGCCGATGATCGACCGGCTGGCCGAGGACGGGCGCGGGCTGGCGGCGGTCGCCGACTACTTCACCCGGCTGATCGCCACGCGGTGTTCGGGCGAGCACGCCCGGCGGGGCTGCATGGTCGTGAACGCGCACGCCGGGACGGAGAACGGCGATCCGGACGTCCGGGAAATCTTGGACCTGCACCACGGGCAGCTGCGGGAGGCGTTCCACGGGGCGCTGCTGGACGCGCGGGAGGCGGGCGAGCTCGCACCCGGTGTCGATCCGGCGGCCTCCGCGGATCTGCTGGTGCTGCTCGCGTACGGGGTGAACCTGCGGTCCCGGGCCGGCGCGGACGCGGAGTCGCTCGGGGCGACGGTGGCCGCGACGCTCACGACGCTCGGGGGCCGTGCCGGGGGGTAGCACGTCCGGCGGGTGAACGTGCCGACGCGGTCCTTGATGCCTGCTCATGTCCCCTTCCGAGAAGCGCAGTTGCCTGCACGCTCCGACAGGGTCGGCTTGACAGGGCGACACCGGCCGCCGCTAACTTGGAACGTGCGTTCCGGGATCGGTTCGGCGGGTGTCAGCGGGGGAGGGCGTCGGTGCTGCGGGAATGGGAGCCGGGCGAGGTCCGCACGATGGACGACTTCGTCGCGGAGCTCAGGAAGTTGAAGGCCCGGGCCGGGAACCCGTCCATCACGCAGATCACCCGGCGCGTGCATCTCGCCTGGCAGCGGGCCGGCCGGCCCTGCGGCGAGTGGCCGGCGCGGTCGACCGTCGGCAACTGCTTCCGGTTCGGCCGCCGCCGTCCCAACGCGGACCTGCTGCTCGCCGTCGTGCACGCCCTGGTCGACGGCGACGCCGCCGCGGTCTCCGCCTGGCGGCAGGCCCTGCGCACGGTCCTCGGTGAGGCCGAGGCGGCCGGCCGGGTCGCCGCGGCGGGCCGCCTTCCGGACCTGCCTGCCGGGCACGTCGTCCGGGAGGGACTCGTGGAGCGGGCGTCACACGTGCTCGACGACGGTGCGCTCGTCCTGGAAGGGCAGGCCGGAATCGGCAAGACCAGCCTCGCCGTCGACCTTGCCCGCCACATCCGGACGGCCGGACCGGTGCTCTTCGCCGACCTGAGGGGATCCGCCGTCGGCGGCGCGCCGCCCGCCGATCCCCGGGCGGTCCTCGAATCCTTCCTCCGGATCCTCGGCGTCGCGGGCGAGCGGATTCCGTACGGACTGGACGCCCGCGTCCGCCTCTACCGCCAACTGCTCGGCGCGTCGGCGCCGTTGGTGGTCCTGGACGACGCCGCAGACGCGGACCAGGTGCGGCCCCTCCTGCCCGCCGGGCCGCCGGGTACCACCCTCGTCACGTCCCGCACCCGCCTGGCCGAACTGGACGGCGTGCGGCGCATGTCCGTCCCGGCGCTGGAACCGAAGGAGGCGCTGGCGGTCCTGCGCGCGACCGCGGGAGCGGGCCGGATCGAGGAGGACGAGCAGACGGCCGGGCGAATGGCCGAACTCCTGGGCCGCCATCCCCTGGCGCTGTCCGTGATCGGCCGCCACCTGCGCGAGCACCCCGACTGGGAACTCGCCGACTACTCGCCCGAGCCCCTCACCGCCCTGGCCCTCGAAGGCGGCGTGCGAGCCGCCCTCGCCGCCACCGACGCCAAGCTGCCCGGCGAATCACGCCGTCTGCTCAGGCTCCTGGCCCTGCACCCGCGGCGTCCGTTCACCGCGCGGACCGCCGCCGTCCTCGCCGGCCGCCCCGACACCGAGACGCGGGCACTCCTCACGGCCCTCGTCCGCTCCCACCTGGTCGAGGAGGGCGCGGCGGGCTACCACCTGCCCAACCTGGTCCACGCGTACGCCCGGGAGCGGATCGGCATCGACGAACCGGCCAGCTGCGTCCGCCGTGCCGTGGAGCGGGTGTTCGTGCACCACTACAGCACGGGCGTGGTCGCCGTCTGACCCCGACGCCGTCCCGTCAGGGCGTCGCCGGTCGCCCAGGGCTCGTGCGGACGACGGCCTGGTCGCCGCGCGGTCCGAACAGGTGCAGGATCTCCACGGCGCCGGCCCCCGTCGGACCGAACCAATGCGGTTCCGCGGTGTCGAACTCGGCCACCTCGCCCGGCCGGAGCGTGTGTTCGCGGTCACCGAGGACGAGGCGCAGCTCGCCCGCGAGGACGTACAGCCACTCGTAGCCCTCGTGGGTGACGAGCTTCGGCTCGCGGGGTGCGAGGACGTGCTTGAACACCTGGACCCGGCCCGGGTACTGGGTCAGCGGCACGAGGACGCTGCCGTCGTCCTTGCGCAGCGGTGTGAGGTGCACCCGGGGGTCGCCGGTGGCCGGTGCGGCCACGAGCTGGTCGAGCGGGACGCGGTGCGCGCGTGCGAGGGGGATGAGCAGGTCCAGGGTCGGGCGCCGCAGACCCGATTCGAGGCGGGACAGCGTGCTCACCGAGAGCCCGGTCGTGGCGGCGAGCGCCTCCAGCGTGAGGCCCCTGTCGCGGCGCAGCGTGCGCAGCCGCGGACCGATGGCGTCGAGGATCTGCTCCAACTCTTCGTCCACGCCGTCCAGTCTCCACTCTTTTGCGGTCTTCGCAAAAAAGCTGGTCGGTGGCGGTCGGCCCGGCCGAGCCTGGCCGGGTTGGTACTCCCGGACCCGAGAGGCGGACCATGACCGCGACGATCACCCACCCCGAGCCCGTCCTGGGCGCGCGCAACCGCTGGACGGTGCTGGCGGTCTGCTGCCTGAGCATGTTCCTGGTGGGCCTGGACACCACCGTCGTCAACGTGGGCCTGCCCGCCATCGGACGCGGCCTGGGGGTCGGCGTCCGCAGCCTGGAGTGGACGGTGGACGCCTACACGGTCGTCCTGGCCGGCCTGCTGATCTCCTCCGGTGCGCTGGCGGACCGCTTCGGACGCCGGCGGGTGTTCCGGACCGGGCTGGCGGTGTTCGGCGCGGCCTCGCTGGCCTGCGCGGCGGCGCCGTCGGTGGGCTGGCTCGTGGCCGCCCGCGCCGTGCAGGGCGTCGGCGCCTCGATGCTCAGCCCGGTGGCGCTCGCGATCGTGGTGAACGCGATGCCGGACCCGCGCGAGCGGGCGCGGGCGATCGGCGTCTGGGCGTCGGTCTTCGGACTGAGCACGGCCGTGGGCCCGGTCACCGGCGGCGCGCTCCTGGCCGGGCTGGGCTGGCGGTCGCTGTTCTGGATCAATGCCCCGGTCGTGGTGATCGCCCTCGTGCTCAGCGCGGTGTTCGTGCCCGAGTCCCGGGGAGCGCGGGCGCGGCGGCTCGACCTCCCGGGGCAGGCGCTGCTGGCCGTCGTCATCGCGGCCGGCGTCGGCGTCCTGATCGAGGGCCCGCGCATCGGCTGGACCTCACCGGCCGCGCTGGCCGTCTACGTGCTGGCGGCCGGCGCGACGGCCGCCTTCGTGCGGGTCGAGTCCCGTCGACCCGAACCGCTGATGGATCTGCGGCTCTTCCGCAGTCCGGTGTTCAGCGGTGCCGTGCTGGGCGCGGTGGCCGTCTTCGTCGCCCTGAACGTCACCCTGCTGCTCAACACCCTGTACCTGCAGCACGCCCGGGGATTCTCGCCCCTGGCCGCCGGGGCGGCGACCCTGCCGATGGCGGTCGGCGCGACGGTGTGCGCGCCCTGGTCCGGCCGACTGGTCGGCCGCCGCGGACCGCGGGTGCCCCTGACCGTGGCCGGTGCCTTCATCCTGGCCGGCGGCCTCTGCCTGGTCGGGCTCGACCGGAACACGAGCGTGGCCCTGCTGCTGGGCGCCTACCTGCTCATCGGCGTCGGCTTCGGCTTCGCCAACGCGCCGATCACCAACACGGCGGTCGGCGGACTGCCGCCCGCGCGGGCCGGGGTGGCCGGCGCGATCACGTCCACCGCACGCCAGGTCGGCTCCGCGCTCGGCATCGCGCTCGCCGGCGCCCTCGTGGCGCACGCCGGCCCGGCGGAGCTCGCGCACGCCTCACGTCCGGGCTGGATCCTGGTGGCCGGCTGCGGACTCCTGCTGCTCCTCACGGCCAGGGCACCGCGCTCCGAGGAGCGTCGTAGGATCCTCGGAAGCTGAGCGCGAGGCGAGGGGGACGTGATGGGCACGGCGTTGCGGACGTTCGAGGCGGCGGGCGGATGGCCCGAGGTCCGGGAGCTGGCGGCCGGGCTCGCCGAACTGGACGAGGCGGTCGAGTTCGCGGTGCGGTGGCACGGGGAGCAGCGGCGCCCGGCCGGGGAGCCGTACCTGGAGCACCTGTTGGAGGCCGTGCGCGTCCTGGTCGAGGGCGTCGGGGTGACCGACGTGGACGTGCTGCGGGCGGCGGTCCTGCACGACGTCGTCGAGGACACCGGATGTACGGCGGCCGAGGTGCGCGAGCGGTTCGGGCCGCGGGTCGCGGAACTGGTCGGGTGGGTGACGAAGGACGAGCCGGCCGAGGGCCGGTCGAAGGCGGAGGCCCGGGCGGCGTACCTGGACCGGCTGCGGCACGCGCCCGAGGACGCGCTGGTGGTGAAGCTCGCCGACCGCCTGAGCAACGTGCAGCGCCTGGACACCCACCCGCGCCCGGAGAAGCGCCGCACGTACTACCGGGAGACGCTGACCACCATCGTCCCGCTGGCCCGGGCGCACCCGTGGTTCCACGCGTGGTACGCCGCCTGGACCCGCGAGTTCGCGTACCTGGACGCACCGGAGGGGTAGCTCAGGCGGACAGCGCCGCGAGTTCGGCGTCGGCGCGCCGGAGGACCAGGGCGAGGACGCGGCCGGCGGCCATCACCCCGTGGGCCGTGTCCGTGGGGCGATGGCCACTATGTCCATGGCTACTTTTCCCGGCCGACTGGTAGCCACCGTGTGGGCGGCGCCCCTTCAGCCGGAGTGGAGAACCCGGAAGCGCCCGGCGTCCGCCGGGTCCCGGTCGACGACCTGGACCGGGGGCCAGGCCCACTGCCGGACGCTGACGCCCGGGGTGCGGGAGAAGCGGATCCGCCCGCGGGTGCCCTCGACGTCGACGCTCGGCCAGGCTTCGGTGATGCGCGTCGGATCTGTGCCGTGCGACCGCAGGACGTCGGCGAGCACGGTGATCGTGTCGTGGCCCTCGAACGCGACGAAGGACGGCTCCTGGCCGAGCTGTTCACGCAGGGCCGTCCCGACCCGTGCGCCGAGCGGGCCGAGACGCTCCGGTAGGTAGCGCAGGAACGGGACGGCCGCGCCGTCGTCGCCCAGCAGCGCCGCCCACTCGGCGAACTCCGGCTGCCCCGCCGGAGCACCGATGAGGACCTCGGCGAGGCGCTGGTCGCCGCGTACGGCCTTGACGACCGACACGGCCGGCTCCGGGGCGCCGGTCAGCAGGAGGAGCGCCGTCGCGCCGTCGTGGGCGAGTCGGTCGCACACGGCGTCGGGGGACAGCTCGCCCATGCCGAGTTCGACGACGGTGCCGCCGCGCGGAGCGAGGTACTCCCGCAGGATGCGGGTCCCGGACGCCCAGTACACACTCGGCTGGATCGCCACGGCGATCCGGCGGTGGCCCGCGCCGAGGAGGAAGTCCGCGTAGACCCGCCAACTGTGGGACTGCGCCGGGCAGATCCGGGCGACCCGTTCCGTCGGCTTCTCGGTGAGCGCGTCGAGGACGGCCGACGAGCAGAGGTACGGCAGCCCGAGGGCGTCGGCCCTGGTGGCGGCGGCGCGGGCGACGATGCTGTGGTACTCCCCGGCCAGCGCCACCACACCCAGACCCGCCAGCTCGTCCACCACCGCCTCCGCTCGCTGCGGATCGGCGGCGGTGTCCCGGACCAGCAGTTCGAGCGGCCGGCCGTCGATCCCGCCGGCGTCATTGACCTCGCGAACGGCCAGTTCCAGCCCGGCGATCAGGTGCCGGCCCGCCTCGACCCAGCCGGGCCTCGTCAGCGGGGCGAGGGCACCGATGCGGATGGACGACGACCCGTCAGTGTGCAGAGGCGTGGGTGACGATGGCGGCGTAGTCATGCGTGGGAGTCTCCCCGTGGCGCCGTGGCCGCGCAAGCGATCTTTCCAGGCGGCGATGGGGAGTGTCGGTGCGATCGAATAGCGTGCACGGCATGGATCTTGCAGCAGACGCCCGGGTGGCGGCCGAGCCCGAAGAGAGCTGGTACCTGGACACGGCCTTCACACCAGGGGTCACGCTCGGCACGCGTTACGACGACCCGTCGACGCCCGTCCGCGTCGTCGAGGTACGGGAGGTGACCACGATCCGCATACCCAGCGGCCGCCTCGTCGTCGACGCGCCGTGGCCGGACGAGGACGAGTCCGACCTGCGCGCCCGGCCAGGCCGGGAGCTCGCGGAGCGGATCCCGCCCGGCACCCACCGGGTGGAAGCGGCCTGGACGGAGGCGCCGTACGACTTCATGGGCGAGCGCCACGACGGTCGGCAGGTCGCCGCCGTCCGCCTCCTGGTCGCCGAAGCGCCCGTGGCCCGTTGGGAGATGGGGCTCGGAGTCGGCGACGACATCGAGCGGATCCGCCCCGGGGGCCGGCGGATCGGCTTCCGGACCGAGACGAACACGGGCAGCTTCGGCGACGCCGTGGCCTGGCCGGCGCTGACGGCTCCGTTCCTGGAGTTCTGGCGGGACGCCCGGCCCGGCGTCCGGCAGCCCCGGCGGACGGAGAACCTCTTCGGCGGTGCCTTCGAGCTCGTGAAGGACGAGGAACGCGGGGCCGACCTCGTGACCTTCAGTGCCGAAGGAGACGACGTGGTGTGGCTGGGGCGCGCGGAGTCCGGTGCCGTCGTCTCGGTCGCGGTGGCCTCCGGGTATCACCTGTTCTCCCGCGAAGCCCCGTTCTGAGCGGGCCGGGCGCGCAGGCCATCGGCGAAGGCCTGCCCCGCGGCGAGGTCGCCCGCGTCCGGGCGGGCCTTGCCGATGCCGCCGACGAGCTTGAAGGGGAGCCAGGTGTCGAAGCCGCGGCACGAGAAGGTGTCGGACACCGCGAAGCCCTTCCGCGCGAGCCGCCGCACGAGGGGCCGGGTGAAGGGCCCGAACCCCGGCTCGGGAAGCCCACTGGTGGCGAACACGAACGCCTGCGCCCGCCCGCCCTCGGGCAGCGCCTCGACGAACCGGCGCAGCCGCGGGTGGTACCGCCCCGAGAAGATCCCCGACCCGAAGCCCACGAGGTCGTAGGCGGAGAGGTCGGCCGCCGCCACGTCCTCGGGCGCGACGACCGGGGCCGCCAGAACCTGCCCCATGACGTCGGCGACCCGCTGGGTGTTCCCGTGGGACACGGACGTGCACACGATGATGGCCCTCATTGGTGAGTCCCCTTCCACTACCGGAGTTCCGTCCGGCTGCGGCCGCCGCGTCGCGCAACGGCCACACCCAACGGGTAGACCGGACAGCGCCGAAGGACGTGACATCGTCGGGGGAGGAACCTCGAACCGTCGGTCGAAGAGGCCTGGATCAGGTGAGCAGGCCGGGAAGTTCCCGGGAGCGCCGGGCGGCCCTGGTGATGCCGAGTCGCAGGAGCGAGTCGGCTGCCGCCAAGGCGACGAGGGCGAGGACGAAGGCGGTCACCGGGTCGAGCCGAGTGGGGGCTGTGCAGAGGACCAGCAGGAAGGCGAGCGTGCCCGCGGCGGAGGTGAGGGCGCCGCGCATCATGTCGACGGCGGCGGCTGCGCCGGCTGTGCGGTGCACCGATGTCCCCATCACCGACAGCAGCACCGGCACCGACGACAGGACCCCGCCCACGAACGGGCCCAGCGCCGCCCCGGCGGCGAGGGCGCCCGCCACCGTCACGCCGGACAGCAGCATCCGGACCGGGATCTCCCAGGCCCGAGCCGGGCTCGTTCGCCCTCCGGCCGGGTCGGCCTCCGGCCAGGTCAGGAGCCCGGTGACGATCACCGCCAGCGCGAGGCCGGCCGTGAGCCAGACGGTCCCGCACAGCGTCCCGACCAGCCCGGCCGTCGCCGCGCACAGCAGCGCGAGCACGAGCGTCCAGGCCGGGCGGCGGGCCGGGGCGAAGCGCGCGTAGGCGAGGCTGAAGCACGCCACCACCAGCGTCCCCGTGACGGTGCCGTGCGCGGCCTCCGCCACCTTGGCGGGGCCGGCGGCGAGCCAGGTCAGGGTCAGGAACGGGCCGGTGCTCGTCGGCGCGCCGAGCAGTTGCCCGCCGCGGCGCGGGCCCAGCCGCCGCGCGACGACCGAGGCGAGCAGGACGAGAGACGGGGCGAGAGCGGCCCGCAGCAGCAGCGTTTCCATGACTGCGATCCTTGCGCCGATTGGTCCGATTTTGTGTCGGACATCGAGGCAGAGATGCCCTCTTGTGGTGCGGGAAACTCGGCAGGATCGCCATCTCGCCGAGTTTTTGTAGCATGGCCACCATGGACCGCATCGACCGCCAGCTCCTCGCCCTCCTCCTCCAGGACGGCCGCGCGACCTACCAGGAGCTCGGCCGCCAGGTCCGGCTCTCGGCGAACACCGTCGCCGACCGCGTCCGGCGGCTCCAGGCGGAGGGCGTCATCCGGGGCTACCGCGCCGAGCTGAACCTGGAGGCGTTCGGGCGCGGCATGCAGATGATCAGCGACATCCGCCTCGGCGAGGGCGTCGACCGCCGGGGCTTCGAGGAGCAACTCGCCGGCGTGCCACAGGTGATCGGCGCGATGCGCCTCACCGGGGACTACGACTTCCAGCTGCGCATGGCGGTGACGGACGCCCGCGAGTTCGAGGCCGTCATCGACCGGCTCAAGGCCGACCTGGGCGTGCGGGAGCTCCGCAGCCGGCTCGTCCTGCACGAGGTGCCGCTGGGGCAGGACCGCGCCCTGGAGACCTGACCCGCTCCCCGAAATTCGGCGGCCCGCGCGCCCACGCGGCTATCGTCCCCACCGATGAGAGCGCTGACCACGACCCACCCGCCGTAGGTACCTCCGGAGAGTCCGGAGGGCCTTACGGAGGCTCTCGATGTCCCGCACAGCCCGTACGGCTCCCTGGCACCGCCGCGTCCGCGAGGGCCCGTCGGAGTCCTTGTCCCTGCGCGACCTGCGCTACCCGAACGCCGAACTGGCCGCCGCTGCCCGCGAAGGCCGCCGGCCTGCCCCGACGACGACGCGTCGCCGGATCGCCACCTGGGAGTACCTCGCGCTCGACTACCGGACGGGCTCGTTCCCGACCTGGATCGCCACCGCCGAGGCCCGCGCCCGCCGTCAGGGCCGATCGGACGCCCAGCGGATCCGAGGGCTCCACCGCGCGGGCCACGACGTCGACGGCGCGGACATCCCGCCCGTCCGCCACCGCCGCGGTGTGCGCCGGCTCCTCCTGTAGGCGGCGAATGTAGGCGGCGAATGCAGGCGGCGAACGCGAAATTGACTGGCGGGCGGCCCGCGAGGGCGAGATGCTCCGGGGGAGTGCCGAGCCGTCCACCGGAGGAGTCGCCATGACCGCAGGTGCGCCCGTCATCGATGCGCCGGCCGGGGCGGTGCGGGGTGCCCGGGAGGGCGGGGTGGCGGTCTTCCGCGGCATTCCGTTCGCCGAGCCGCCCGTCGGTGTCCGCCGCTTCGGTGCGCCGGCGCCCGTCGGGCGGTGGAGCGGAGTGCGGGACGCGACGGCGTTCGGCCCGCCTCCGCCGCAGGGCGGTGCGCTGGGCATGGGCGCGCTGTCGCGCGACAAGCCCGGCGATGACTGGCTGACGCTGAACGTCTGGACGCCCGAGCCCGGTCCGGGTGCCGGGCTGCCGGTGATGGTGTGGATCCAGGGCGGCGGCTACACGGTCGGTACGGCCGCGCTCCCCGAGTACGACGGCGGACGCCTCGCGCGCGAGGGCGGGGTCGTCGTGGTGACGCTCAACTACCGGGTGGGGCTGGAAGGGTTCGGGCACTTCGAATGGGCGCCCGACAACCGGGGGCTGCTCGACCAGATCGCCGCGCTGGCGTGGGTGCAGGACAACATCCGGGCCTTCGGGGGAGATCCGGATCGCGTGACGGTCTTCGGCCAGTCCGCCGGGGGCGGTTCGGTGGCGGCCCTGCTCGCGATGCCGCGCGCGGCCGGGCTCTTCCGGCGGGCCGTCGCCCAGAGCGCCCAGGGCACGTTCTTCACGCCCGAGCTCGCCGCCGACATCGCGACCGTCTGCGCGGCCGAGCTGGGGCTGCGGCCCACGGCGGCCGACCTCGCGGAGGTGGCGCCCGCCGAACTGGCCGCCGCCGGTGACGCGGTCGGTTCGGCGATGGCCCGACGGGCGGACCGCTGGGGCCCGATCGCACACCGGTCGGTCCCGTACTCGCCGGTCGTCGACGGCGACTCCCTGCCCACGACCCCCTGGCAGGCCCTGGCCGCCGGTGCCCGCACGGACGTCGGACTCCTCGTCGGCCACACGCGCAACGAGCAGCGGCTGCTCAGCGCGCTCGACGGCCTCCTCGGCCAGGTGACGCCCGAACAGGCCGCCGCTGCGCTGGAGACCTTCGGCCCGGGCCCGGACGCCGCCCGGCGCTACCGGGACGGATTCCCGGCGGCCGGCCCGGACGAACTGCACGAACTGGTGCTGTCCGACTGGCTGTTCCGCATGCCGAGCCTCCGCCTCGCCGAAGCCCGGACCGCCGCCGGCGGCTCGGCCCACGTCTACGAGCTGACCTGGCCCGCCCCGGGCATGGGCGGCATCCTCGGGGCGTGCCACGGCCTGGACGTGCCACTGGTCTTCGGCAACCTCGACCGCGGCCAGCCGGCCCTCCTGCTCGGCGAGACCGCGCCCCCGGAGGCGGAGGCCGTGTCGGCCGGACTGCGTGCCGCGTGGACGTCCTTCGCCACGCACGGAGACCCGGGCTGGCCGCCCTACGACGCCGAGCAGCGCCTCATCCGGCAGTTCGACACGACCCCGGCTGTCGTCCCGTACCCGGAGGAGACGTCCCGCCGGATCTGGCAGGACCACACCTTCGCCGCCCTCCCGCTCCTCGGCTAGCCTCCCCGCCGGGGAGCGCGCCCTTCGAGGGAGCACTGCGCGCTCAACCGGCAGACCGGGCGCGGGCGCGCAGCATGGAGTCGATGTCGGCGAGCCGCCCCGCGCCCGGGCTCCAGTGGTTCTTGATGCCGCGGCGGATGCCGTCGAGCACGGGCAGGCCGCGTTCGTCGCCGCGCAGGGCCACGTCGACGCCGTCCTCGACGAGCCACCGGACCACCTCGTGCCGTCCGGCGTGCGCGGCAGCGGCCAGCAGGTCCACGGCGTCGTCGCCGGCCATCTCGTCCAGCGGGACGTCGCTCAGGGGGTCGAACGCCGCGTCGTCGTCGCCGCGCTCGATGGCGGCCAGCAGCGGGGGAAGGTGCATCAGGCGAGTGTGCCGGTAGTGGCGACGGCGAGGGGAACGGATTCGGGCGGCGGAACGGAGGGGGAGCGGCCCTGATCGCGGAGCGGTGGTCGGAGGTCTCCCGGACCACCGCTCCGCGCGGTCCGTCAGGGAGTGGGGTAGGGCGCGAAGCCGGTGTTGGACTTGCAGCCGAGGTTCTCGAAGGTGCTGATCTTCGTGTTCGGGTCGGTGTACGTCAGGTGGTACTTGCAGGCGCTCTTGAGGTAGCGGCCGTCGACCCCGCCGGGGAAGTCGATCTCCCGGTTCCAGAGGTAGGGGGACTGGTAGTTGTCGACGCGGGCGGTGGCGTTGACGTCGATGCCGCCCGGGGCGTAGATCTCGTAGACCCAGCCGGTCTTGGCGGTTCCGTAGGTGGCGAACTTCTGGGCCACCCACAGCTCGCAACTGGTGCTGAGGTGGGCGCTGCTCTGGCCGCCGCCCTTGACGATGTACTCGGCGAGCGGGGTGACCTGCTCGCCGCGCGGGGTGAAGCCGGTGCGGAAGATGTCGTCCACGTTCTCGCGGGTGTCGCCGCGCCAGAGCGTGTTGACGTCGTTGCGCCACTGCCAGCGCTCGTTGGTCGCAGCGGTCGCGACCGGCTGGGCGATCTGCGGCTCGGTCGTCGTCTGCCACCAGTCCGAGGCGCGGTAGTCGCGGACGGGCCCGCAGGGGAGTGTCAAGTCGTCGGCGGCCGCACGCGGGGCGCGTACGGCCGGCGCAGCGGCGGCCGGGGCAACCGCGACGGTGGAGACGGCGGAGGCGAGGGACAGGGCGGCGAGCACCCGCAGAGCGGCTTGCAGCATGGTGAGGGCCCATCAGTTGATCAACGTGACCGGCCCTTTATAGAGGCGCGGGCCCGGGTGCGCCCGGAGCGATACGCCGAACACCACCCGCACGAGGGGATATTTCGTACCGGGAGGACCGCGGCGTGGGGGTCGCTCGGCGTGGGGGCGGTGTGAGCGCGGGGCGCGCGGACCCGATAGCCCGGGAGAGGGGGTTTTCAAACGTCGTAGACACGAACGTTCACCTATTCGGGTGTAGAAGATCGTCCGAAGCGTTGTTGAACCTGCCCGTCCGCCTACGGTTGGGGGCGAGCGAGAGGGCGGGCTCCGGATGGATCCGTCCGGAGTGGCCTGTTCCCTCTCTCCCCGGGCGAGATGACGGCCCGTCACGTCCTTCGCAACCCTTCTCAGCGGGAGGCCCCTCCATGCCCCTGGGCACCACACCGGAGTCACCGCCGGCGCAGCGGCGCCGGACCGGCGCCACCCTCGCGGTGGTGCGACCATGAGCGCCGCGGCCACGACCGAATCCGCCATCGACCGGATCCTGCGCGGCCCGACCGGCCTCGGGACGGCGAGCCTCTATCCGACCCGCCCGGCCGTCGAGGCCCCGATCATCGAGCCCCCGGTCGCCGAACTCCCGGTCGTCGAGGCGCCGTCCGCCCCCGCTCCGGCCGCCGCGATCCCGTCCGCCCCGGTCCCCGGCGTGCCGGTCCTGGACGTCCCGCTGCTCGACCCCGCGGGCGCGCCGTCCCCGAGCACGCTCGCCCAGGCGGCCGAGGCCCCGGCCGGGGGCGGCAAGCCGAAGGTGGGCGATCCGATCCCGGGCCTGTACCACCACCCGATCGTCGAGCCCGATCCCGTCCGGGTCGAGGAGCTGAGCCTCAGGATCAAGGCCTGGGCGATCGACGAGATCGAGCTCTACCCGGCGGAGTGGGAGGACCAGTTCGACGGCTTCTCCACCGGCCGCTACATGGTCGCCTGCCACCCGGACGCGCCCAGCGTGGACCACCTGATGCTCGCGGCCCGGCTGATGGTCGCCGAGAACGCCGTGGACGACATCTACTGCGAGGACCACGGCGGTTCGCCCGTCGGCCTCGGCGGCCGCCTGCTGTTGGCGCACACCGCGCTCGACGCGCTGCACACCACGGCCGAGTACCACGGGCCGTGGGAGCAGTCGCTGTCCTCGGACGCGCCGCGCCGGGCGTACAAGTCGGCGATGGACTACTTCGTCGCCGCCGCCACGCCCTCGCAGTCGGACCGCTTCCGGCACGACATGGCGCGCCTGCACCTCGGGTACCTCGCCGAGGCGTCGTGGGCCGAGACGGGCCACGTGCCGGAGGTGTGGGAGTACCTGGCGATGCGCCAGTTCAACAACTTCCGTCCCTGCCCGACGCTCACCGACTCGGTCGGCGCCTACGAGCTGCCGTCCGACCTGCACGCGCTCCCCGCGATGCAGCGCGTGATCGCCCTCGCCGGCAACGCCACCACGATCGTCAACGACCTGTACTCGTACACCAAGGAGCTCGCCAGCCCCGGCCGGCACCTGAACCTGCCGGTGGTGCTCGCCGAGCGCGAGGAGCTGTCCGAGCGCGAGGGCTACCTCAAGGCCGTCGAGGTCCACAACGAGCTCATGCACGCCTTCGAGGCGGAGGCGGCCGCGCTCGCGGCGAGCTGCCCCGTCCCGACCCTGCTGCGGTTCCTGCGCGGCGTGGCGGCGTGGCTCGACGGCAACCACTACTGGCACCAGACGAACACCTTCCGGTACACGCTGCCGGACTTCTGGTGACGCCCGACGTTCCCCCGTACCCGGTCCCGGCTTCCGTCCCCGTCCCCGGTGACCGTCCAAGACCACTTTCCGAACACATCTGATCACCTCTTTTCACCTGTCATGCAAGGAGCTTCGACGCATGTCCCTCACCGACGACCTCGCCACCCAGACCGGCGCCGCGATCCCCGGCCCGGCGACTCCCTACCAGGGCGACATCGCGCGCTACTGGGACCATGAGGCCCGGCCCGTGAACCTTCGCCTGGGTGACGTCGACGGTCTCTACCACCACCACTACGGCATCGGCGCGATCGACGAGGCCGCCATCGGCGACCCCGAGGACAGCGAGCGCGAGAAGAAGGTCATCACCGAGCTCCACCGCCTGGAGTCCGCCCAGACCGACGTGCTGCTCGACAACCTCGGCGCGATCACCGCGGACCACACGCTCGTCGACGCCGGCTGCGGGCGCGGCGGCTCCATGGTGATGGCCCACCAGCGCTTCGGCTGCAAGGTCCAGGGCCTGACGCTCTCCACCCAGCAGGCCGAGTTCGGCAACAACCGCGCCCGTGAGCTGGGCATCGGCGACTTCGTCCGCTCGCACGTCCACAACATGCTCGACATGCCGTTCGAGACCGGGTCGGTCGCGGGCTCGTGGAACAACGAGTCGAGCATGTACGTCGACCTGCACGACCTGTTCGCCGAGCACTCCCGCGTCCTGTCGGTCGGCGGCCGGTACGTCACCATCACCGGCTGCTGGAACCCGCGTTACGGCCAGCCGTCCAAGTACGTCTCGCAGATCAACGCGCACTTCGAGTGCAACATCCACTCCCGCCGCGAGTACCTGCGCGCCATGGCGGACAACCGTCTCGTGCCCCAGGCCGTCATCGACCTGACCCCGGACACCCTGCCGTACTGGGAGCTGCGCGCCACCACCTCGCTCGTCACGGGCATCGAGGAGGCGTTCATCAACTCCTACAAGGACGGCTCGTTCCAGTACGTCCTGATCGCCGCCGACCGGGTCTGACCACCCGCCACCGACGCCGCCGACGGGCCCCCCCCCCCCCCCGGGGCGGCCGCCCCCGTGTTGGGGGGGGGGGGGGGGGAGGGTTGGACGCCGGGGGGGAAAACAGT